>JBDLRS010000123.1:0-7803 GCA_039799965.1 Pseudomonadota bacterium | reverse complement strand
CGGAGACGACGAAAAAACCGGAACCGTATCCTCTGAGATACGTTGAGGATTTTTTCGGTGGCTCCAACGAAGTTGCAGTCAAACTATCGAAATGCGCAACAGGAAATCATTTTTCACCACCCTGTTAGGACTCCGCGAGCCACATTATGGTCAGAAATGAGAGGGCCGCTACGGCGACAACGATAAGAAAGAGCTTAAAGAAGAGGACGACAAAGACACCTACTCCAAAAGCTGCCAGGGCGGACTTTTCACCGTTCTCCCGAACAGCGATACGGAGATCGTCTAATCTCTCTCGAGCTATGGATTTCCATCCCTCTGCGCTCCGGGAACGGGCAAACCCCGTTATGTCTTTCACTATATTACGCATGGCCCTACCCTCTGCTTTCATCCTATGACGCCCACCAACGGAAAGCCATATTTCTTATCGAAGAGTGACTCATCTTTCTTTGCAACTCACGGCCTCCGGGTCTATACTTACGTCGGCTTGCAAGAAGTGTTGAGTACGCTTCCTTGGGTGAGAGCCGGCACTGCAAAAGTGCTTACATGTGAAATGTGAACGGGGTTCGATGAAAACTACATACCTAGCTCTTGCGGCAGTTTCTCTTTTGGTTACGAACGGTGATGCGGCGTGTGCGGCAGATACAAAAAGGGGCGGGGAGCTCTACGCGCAACGTTGTGCGATGTGCCACGGCGATAAAGGCGCCGGAGACGGTCCCGTAGCGGCGACCATCCCCGAGGGAATGAAGCCCCGAAACCTTACCGAGACCTACAAGTACGCCACCGATGACGCGAAGTTCAAAGAGCTCCTCCAAAAAGGTGGCGCGGGCGTTGGCTTGAGCCCACTCATGCCAGCTCAATCGGATCTCAAACCAGAAGATATCGATACTATCATCGCCTTCGTTAAATCCCTTAAGAAGTAACGGAGCACGGAAGTGAGCAGGAACTCCCCTGAAAGTTCGGCCTACGCCGCCCTTGGAGCTTCATCAGCTAAAGGGGGAGTTCTTGCCGCTGTCGGAGAGACCGGACCCGCCCGATACTTCGCCTCCCCCGTCGACGACCCCGCCGGCGACCCGAACTACGCCTTTTTCCTGCATGCGGACGGGGCTGGCACTAAGAGCATCGTCTCCTATCTCCTCTTCAGAGAAACTGGTGATACCAAGTGGTTTCGCTCGCTCGCCACCGATAGCCTCATCATGAACCTTGATGACATCGCCTGCTCAGGTGGCCTGGAGAACCTCATCCTCAGCAACACTATCGGACGTAACCGCTCCCTCATCCCCGATCAGGCGATCGCGGAGATTATCGGTGGATACAGGGACTGCGTGGGGATGCTTGAGTCGGAAGGGATCTCGATTCGCATGAGTGGTGGCGAGACGGCTGACGTCGGAGATCTCGTTCGAACCCTCATCGTCGACTCCACCCTCTCCTCGCGAATTCCCCGAGAGCACCTCGTCGACACAACACGGGTAGTGGCGGGAGATCTGATCGTTGGTTTCAGCTCAACCGGCACCGCTCGCTTTGAGAGGGAGCTGAACTCAGGTATGGGAAGTAACGGACTTACCCTCGCTCGCAACGTTCTCCTCAGCAGAGAGCTCGCGAGCGCCTACCCTGAGGTGTGCGATCCAAGCCTCTCGCACGATGTAGCCTACCGCGGTCCCTTCTCAGTTACCGATTACCACGAATCCCTTGGGATGACCGTGGGCGAAGCGCTCCTCTCCCCTACCCGAACCTACGCGCCACTTATTCAGCGACTTCTCGGAACCTTGCGGGAACACGTTCACGCCCTCATACACTGCACTGGGGGTGGACAGGTAAAGATTAAACGGTTCGGACGAGGGGTCCGCTACGTTAAAGAAAACCTCTTCGCGACACCTCCCCTATTCTCGCTCATTCAAAAGCACGGAAAGGTCCCCTGGAACGAGATGTATTCCGTATTTAATATGGGGCACCGCTTAGAGGCATGCATGCCAGCCGGAGCCGCTAACGAGGCGATCTCATGCGCGACGCAATTTGGGATTGCCGCTCAGGTCATAGGACGGGTAACCTCTGGAGACGGGGAGAATGAGGTCACGATCTCGACTCCGCACGGGGTGTTTACCTATTAACTCAGCTCCCTTTAACTCAGCTCCCTGCGACAGATCTTTCAAAAACCATGAGCGCGAACGAAGTGAACCTGTACGATAACGTCAGCACCGCGTCCAATATCGCTGAAGCGTATTGGAGAAGAGCTGCCCTAACCCCTAACGCCACCCTCTACAAATGGGCCACTGCATCGAGCGCGGAGGCAACTCGCGTGTGGCATACCGAAACCTACACAACCACAGCCCGAAAGATAGCTCGCCTCGCACACTACCTCAGTTCACAAGGTGTCGGTGTTGGCACCACGGTGGCGATTATGTCACAGACCAGGCCCGAGTGGATGATCGCGGATTTCGCGATTCAGACCCTTGGGGGCATCACCGTGAGTATCTACCAAAGCCTTCCCGCGGTCGAGGCGGGATACATCCTGTTCGACTCAAAGGCTCGGATAATCTTCGTTGAGAATGAGGAGCAGGCCCAAAAGATAGCTCATCTTCGTGGCAACCCGTGCCCGATCCCTGAGCACGAAGGAGTCGATGCACACAACGCCCAGCTTGAGTTCTCTCACGTTATCTCCTTCGAGCGTGTTCAATCGCTCTCAATTCCAACGGTCCATTCGATCATCGAAGACGATACCCTTTCAGCGGAACCTCCTCCGGTTCCCGCGGAAGTTGGCCGTGCTCACGTTGCATCATATGTCTATACATCCGGCACAACCGGGCCACCCAAAGGGGTGATCCAAACGCACGGCAACCACCTCACGAACGTGGAGCAGGTTTCAAAAGCGGGAGTTTTCCTACTCGACGGATCGCTCTTCCTCTACCTTCCCCTTGCCCACTCATTCGCCCGTCTCGCGTACTACGTGGGCTTTCTCACCTCAGCGCACCTGGTGCTTCCAGCGATTACCGATCATCAGACATCAAAGGTTGATCTCACCTCAATCGCTCGGGATATTCGAGAGGCGGGGGCGTGCGTGCTCCCTTCCGTTCCTCGACTCTTCGAGAAGATGGGGGCCGCCATTCAAGCGCGGGCCACCGGCTCTACCGTTCAACAAAAGCTCTTATCCCTCTGCATCCGAAACGCTCAACAAACCTACGAACGCCGCTCAAAGGGGCAACGACTGGGGGTGCTTGAGCAGATGCTGTTTAACGGGCTCGCTCCGATACGCGCGAAGATCAAAGCGCAGCTCTTCGGAGCGGGCTTCCGCCACGGCATCTCGGGTGGGGCCAAACTCGATCCGGGGGTAAACAGATTCTTCGACGCCCTTGGGATCGTCATCTGCGAGGGATATGGGCTTACGGAGACGTGTGTTGCGACTCACGTCAATCTTCCCAAGAAGCGCAAGATCGGAACGGTTGGCCCCGCTTTAGATAGGGTTGAGGTTCAAATTGCGGCAACCGATGGCGAGATCTTGATGCGTGGACCAAATATCGCGCAAGGATACCTACACCGTCCACAAGCCACCGCGGAAGCGTGGGACGCTGCAGGGTGGTTTCACACCGGAGACGTTGGACACCTCGATGGGGAGGGATTCCTCTCGATCACGGATCGCAAGAAGGAGCTTGTTGTTACAGCGGGCGGCAAGAAGATCGCCCCTATCAGTGTCGAAGGGCTGTTTAAACGGCACCCATTTATCTCCCAGGCGCTGTACTACGGTGATGGCAAACCGAACTGCGTGATGCTCTTCACCCTGAATGAGGTTGAGCTGCGCGCGATGCTGAAACAGCAAGGCTTCGATGTACCTCCAGAGGCGAAACTCGCTACCCTTCCGGCGGTAACCGCGCTCGTTGATGAAGCAGTGAAGGACGCCAATGCCACCCTCGCCAGCTATGAGACGATTAAGAGCTTCGCCATTTTAGGTGAGGACTTTACGATTGAGAACGGACTCCTCACGCCGACGATGAAGATGAAACGCAAGGCGATCGTGGCGCGGTATAAGGATACGATTGAGTCGTTGTATCATTAGCTAACGTCACGAATCGCGTCACGGGAGGGCGACCACTCCTGGTCGCCGGGTTGCGTACAGCGACGAGCGTTTGAGATGCGCATGATTGAGGCGACCGAGGACGGTCGCCCTCCCCCTACCAATACTTCTCAACGTGCAAATTGCCGGGCGTCTTCTTCGAATGAACGACGTATCCAAGCTTCGTCGTGAGGTCGCGCTCAAGGTCATCGATCATCGCCGGATTACCGCACAGGAATACGTGATCGGTCTCGGGGGTGAGTTGAATTGAGCCATCCTCGAAGAGCGCCTGAACACGCCCCTTTCGGCCAGCGAAGGACGAATCAGCGCGGCTCGCGATCGGCAGATAGTTAAATCCAGGATTAGCCGAGGAGAACGAGGAGAGCTCATCAGCGTAGGCGAAGTCTTGCGGGTACCGAACGCCATGAACAACCGTGATCTTTCGACCAGGTGTCCATACACTCGGCGTACGCACCATCGACATAAATGGCGCAAGACCGGTGCCGGTCGATACAAGCACAAGGTTGTGGTCGTCAGGAACTCCGTCGAGGGTAAAGGTACCGGTAACCTTCGGCTGCGAGAAGATTCGGTCTCCCGTCTTCACAACAGCCAGTCGGGACGTAAGGGCACCGTTTGGTACGATAGCGATATAAAACTCAAAGAAATCCCCGGTAGCTGGGGAGGAGCCGATCGAGTAGGCGCGCTTGATGAGCTTATCAGCCGCGGGAGCCTCTGGCTCCTCTGGGGCTCCCTCGTATCGAGGAGCGGACCCTGGCAACCCGAGGGCCACGTACTGCCCAGGTTGGAATGCTGGAACGCCGCCATCAGGTCTAACCTGGAGGATCATGAGCTCAGAGGTGATATCGACGCGGCCTACTACGGTTGAATTTAACATGGTGGTTCTATACCCTACTGCGGACAAAGTCAGGCAAGAATTACAAATTCTGCCACTCCTGAAAAGCGTACGGAGACGAGAAGTATGGATATCGTCCTGGTTGAACCCCAGATCCCCCAAAACACTGGCTCAATCGCCCGCACCTGCGCGGCTACCGATACCCCACTCCACCTCGTGGGGCCCCTCGGTTTTGACCTCTCCGAGAAGGCGGTTCGCCGCGCCGGGCTGGATTATTGGCCTCACGTAAAGCTCGCTCGTCATGGGACCTGGGAGGGATATATCGAAACCCGACAGCCACGAAAGGTATGGCTCTTCTCTAAATTCGGAACTCGGGTCTACCATAGCGCGGATTTCGAGATGAACGACTCGCTCGTGTTCGGCAGCGAGACAAAAGGACTGGGGGAGGAGTTCCTTTCTCGGTATCCAACAGATCAGATCCTTCGCATACCGATCGTGACAGACCATGTCCGAAGCCTCAACCTCAGCAACGCCGTATCCATCGCCTTATACGAGGCTCGTCGCCAACTGGGTATGGATTCCTAGGGAAGCGTGGCAAAACACCGCGTGAGCTTTATTTTGCGAGGATTGATGGTGATTTTGCTCACGAAGGTGAGAGAATCCTAGGTCTTGGTCGAGGTCGGCGAAGGTAGGATAATCGCCTGCTAGAGATAGGTACGAAAATCCCTCGCATCCTTAGGCCGCAATCGTTCAGCGATATCCGATGAAAGCCGATACGTTGAGGTGAGGCAGGCCGCCGCCCAGCCCAAGCGCGTGAGAACACTGCATGAGAGTTCCCCCGAACGAACGAGATCGCCTTCAGAAGCTAAAAGACCTTCGCATCATCGACAGTGAGCCGGAGTCGCTCTTCGATGGGATCGTGCGTCTCGCGGGAGAGCTGTGCGAATGTCCGATCGTCTTTCTCTCCCTCATCGATGGAGATCGACAATGGTTTAAGTCTCGGATCGGCTTCGAGTTGGATTCAGCTCCTCGCCAGGAATCCTTCTGCGCCGAGACCATCCTCGGAAGCACTCCGGTCGTCATCGGTGATATCTCTAAGGACCCTCGGTTCGCGTCGCACCCGTTGGTAAACGGCGCTCCATATGCCAAGTTCTACGCGGGCGCTCCGATCATCACCAAGGATAACTTCGCGATCGGATCGCTGTGCGTTCTACATACTGAGCCACGCCATCTCTCAGCGAACCAGCTTGCCTCGCTCGCTACCCTCGCTGAACAGGCTGCCCGCCACATTGAGACTCGGGCTGAGCTCAGTGTATTTCAAGCGAAGGTCAACGCGCTGGGGGAGAGTGAACGCCGCTTTCGTACGATCGCCGACGCCTCGCCGATGCTTCTCTGGATCTCTGACGAGGCTGGCAACCGCACCTTCTTTAATCAAGCGTGGTGTGAGTTCACGGGACTCAGCCGAGAGGACAGTATCGCCGACCATTGGATGAGGTCGATACATCCCGACGATCGGGAGGTATACAATTCACGGTGGGACGAGACCTCGCATCAAAAGATCCGCTTCCAGCAGGAGTTCCGCCTTCGGCACTGTAGCGGTACCTATCGGTGGGTCCTCGAACAAGCGATGCCCATGTTCTCTTCGAGCGGTCGCCTTGAGGGATACGTTTCATCCTGCGTCGACCTCTCCTCGCGGATGACCGATGAACTCCAGTACCAGAATAACGAGGCGAGATTTCGAGCCATCAGCGAGGCCGCTCCCCTTGGAATCTTCGTAACCGATTCAGACGGCAACTACATCTACACCAACATTCAATTCCAAAAGATAACCGGTCAAACGGCGGAACAGAGCTTCGGATCCGGATGGCAACGATCGCTTGCCGATGAGGACCGTGAACGTGTCGCGGCCAGTTGGTACGCCGCCACACGAACCGCGAAGCCGTTTGAGGAGGTCTATCGTTTTCGCCGGCCAGATGGAGAGATAGCGTGGGCGAGCGTCAAAGCCGCGGCGATAAACTCTACCGACACCGTCAGCGGATGGGTGGGAACGGTTGAGGATATCACCGCTCGTCTCAAAGCGGACGCGGAGCTTGTGCAGGCGAAGCAGTCTGCCGAGGCGGCAACTCACGCAAAGGGTCAGTTCCTCGCCAACATGAGCCACGAGATCCGCACACCACTCACCGCGATGATCGGGTTCGCTGAGGCGCTTCGGGATGAGCGCACGCACGCCCCTGATGAACTCCATTCCCTCGATGTTATTCTGAGTAACGGTCGACACCTCCTCGATATCATCAACGGAATCCTCGACCTCTCCAAAATCGATGCCGGCGCCCTTACCATAGAACGAACCTCCTTCAACCTCGTCGAGATGATCGAGGAGGTTCGCATGATGTTCGCGCCTCGTATCGCCGAGAAGGCCCTCTCATTCTCTGTGAAATATGAGTGGCCCCTCCCCTCACACATCATTACCGATCCCCTTCGGCTCAAACAGGTGCTCATCAACTTGCTCAGTAACGCCATTAAATTTACCGATCATGGATGGATTGAGCTCACGGTCGGATTTGATCAATCGACGGGACAAGTACGCTTTACCATCGCTGACTCAGGAATCGGTATCGCTCCAGAGCAGATACAGAAGCTCTTCAAACCCTTCTCTCAAGCCAACGAGAGTATCACGCGGCAGTTTGGTGGCACCGGATTAGGTCTCACCATCTCATCACACCTCGTGCGCGCATTAGGGGGAGATATCGAGGTGACATCAGAGCCGGGCAAAGGATCTACCTTCGCGTTTTGCGTCACTCCCGACCTCGATACGTCGCCACGATTCCTTCATCAGATTCCCGGCGACGAACCGGTCGCCAACAAACCGAGTTCAGTTCAGCCCACGCTCTCGGGACGTGTTCTCTTC
>JBDLRS010000122.1:0-28115 GCA_039799965.1 Pseudomonadota bacterium | reverse complement strand
CTCAACGTATCTCAGTGGATACGCCTCCGGTTTTTTCGTCGTCTCCGCCTCGTTTCGTCAAAACTCTCAAAATGCTCACGACGGAACCATTTTTCACCACCCTGCTAAAGAAGAAAGGCCGAGAGCATGCGACGTCCCGGGTAGATCCGGTAATACGGCTCAGGGAGGCCCCTCTGTGAGATCAACAGTAGTATACAAAAGCCCCCAGGACCCCACCAAGCAAAATCGCCCACTGACGCCACTCGACATGATCGAACGTACGGTCCAGTGCGCCTAACCCCTTGATGCACCTACGCCTTAATACAAGGATAGGGTCCGCCCCCTCCGCCCGTCATGGAGGGAGGCCGCGACCTATGTGCTCGTAGCGCTCAAACGACGGACGGTCCCAGGCTGCGGCGCTTGCGGAAGGGTTATCACAAACTTCGCCCCACTTGGATGGTTATCGAATACCCGGATCTCACCCTGATGCTCTGAGATTACGGAGCTCACAATCGCCAAGCCGAGCCCTGTGCCGCCGCGCTTTGTCGTGAAGTACGGCTCAAAGATTCGATTCTTGTCAGTTGCCGGAATACCGGGACCGTTATCCGAGATCTCAACCACCGCAAGACGCGCCTTCTTATCAAAAAAGATAGAGACGCTCACCTCCGGTTGAGGATTCGCCTCGCCCTGCGTCGCCACTGCGGCGACAGCGTTGTTAAGAATATTAATAAGCACGCCGCGGATCTGCTCGGGATCCACTAACATCTCAGGCACCCGCTCATCACCAGAGAGGGTGAAAGCGATGGTCGGATGCTGCGCGGTAAAGTTCGTGACCGTTACCCGTGTCAACGCAGCGAGATCGGTAGATACGAATCGAGCCATCGGCATACGTCCGTACTCAGAGAATTCATTTGCGAGCCGCTTGATGATCTCAACGTGTTCAACGATAGAGCGGGTACAATCATCAATCGATGCGGAAACAGGTGTGTTCTTGAGCAGCCGCTCGAGGCGCTGCGCTGAGAGCTGAAGCGGCGTAAGAGGATTCTTTATTTCATGCGCGATCCTCCGCGCCACATCCCTCCACGCCGCAAGATGCTGAGAGCGAGAGAGCTCGGTAATATCGTCAAAGAGCAAAACGTACCCAAGCGAAAGCCCCTCCGCTCCTACTATCCGACCAGCGGTGCACACGACTAAGAGCTCACGGCCACCGGTTTGCACCCGCATCTCCACCTCGGCGACCGCGGTCCCCACGGAGGACTCAGTCACCGCCATGACCTCAATAATCGGGCGTATAGATTCATAATCCCTAGACCGCAGAAGGTCTGAGAGAAGCGCCCCCTCCTCATAGTTCACATGATCGATCTCAAGAAGAGCCCCCGCCGCGCTATTTACGGCCGTAACCCTTGAGTTCATGTCCAATGAGATAACTCCCACTGCGAGATTCGATAAGATCGTGTCGATCAGGAGGCGTCCCCGTTCAGCCGTATCGCGGGAGGATCGGAGGTCGCGCAACATCTGATTGAAGGACTCAACGAGAAAGCCCACCTCATCATCTCGCATCGGCGGGAGCTCAAAGTCATAGTTTCCACGAGCAACGCTCCTCGTTCCCTCGGCGAGCTTCTGAATTGGTCCGGTTATCTGCCTCGAAACGAAGAAGGCGACCCAGATCGCACCGAAGATCGTTATAAGATTGAAGAGCGCCAGGGTGAGCAGGAAGTTACTCTTGAGGGGATGCTTCAGGGTCTTAAGACCCTCGTACTCCTGAAAGGACTCATTCACGATCCGCTGCGCGTGCACGATCTCCGGATCCATTCGATACGACACAACAAGGATCCTACCACCAAGGACCCCGTACAGCCGAATAAATTGACCGGCGCCCCGCTCCTCAACTCGAACCGCTGACTTGCCTCGAAGAGCCTCCCTCATAGCGTCCGATGAGAGCGGTGGCTCTTGAAATGACTCGACCTGGGCGGTGGGATGCGAAGATTCCTCAAGAACTGTGCCGTTAGCGTCGAGCACCTTGATTGAGAAGAGATCATTGAGCATTCGCAGCTCCTCAAGGCGTGAGGCCGCCGATGTGCCGGTCGCGCTGTGACGTAGGAGATCCTCTCGAATCCGCTCTCCGGTTGCTTTTACCGAGAGTTTTACATTAGCCACGTGCTGACGAGCTATAGAGAGGGAGCTAGAGACCGCACTCTCGACGTGCGTACTAAAAAAGAGCTCGACCGCCTCGTTGATCAAACCGCTCGCGACGAAGAACGATAGAGTCATTGGAACGAGCGCGATTAACACAAACGATCCCATCAGCCGAGAACGGAGCTTGGCGCCGAGAATACCTCGCCTGCGCTCGAACATGAGCTTTACGACGTTTCGTCCCACCATCACGATGAGAACGAGTAACGCCATAATGTTGAGGTTAACGAGGGTAAATACGAGGAGATTGTTTAGCAGAGATTCATTCTCGGGCGCAGAGCCAAACAGCACAAACCCTGCGAGGAGTGAGAGCAGAACAACGCTCACGCCGAGCGACCACGCCAACTTGCCCTGTATGAGGTTCGGCAATCTCATGCAGCCCCGTATTAGTTTTGCTCGCTAGCTCGAGGCTCACCACCTAAGGTGGGGTGCACGGCGAAATCCACCCACCCCGAATCGGATTCCACGACGTTGACGATACCGAGGGTGAGTATCTGTGAAAGGTGCGCCACAGTTCGATTTACGCTCCCATTACACGCAAATACGGTACGAGCCTGAAGATACGCCTTATCATTACTAAGAAGGTTCTCCTCATCGCGAGCGAGGAACGAGAGTGGAATATTCTCAGCGGTACTGGTCGCGATAATTGCGTCCGTACGAGATGGGATCTCTACAGCTACGGGATCTACCTCGTCGCCCAACCTATCGCTCACCACCTTGTAGCTCTCGGTGATGGAGTCAAACGAAACCGCGTGATGTTGGGTTCGCTCCTCCGCGCAGGCGTCAAGCCAATTACTCCGCTTTCGACAGAGCCTCATCTCAAAGCGAAGTTTGGCCTCACGCCCGGCCTCAAGGCACTCCACCATCTCCCCCTCAACGCCCACAGCGCGCATGGTCACGGAGGTCATCGAGGTATCAACCCAATGAACCTGGAAGAAGGTGCTCCCCATCGCGAGGAGAATCACCAATAGAGACACGCGTATCACAACCGATCTC
Source organism: Pseudomonadota bacterium (assembly GCA_039799965.1). Taxonomy (GTDB): domain Bacteria; phylum Bdellovibrionota_C; class UBA2361; order UBA2361; family OMII01; genus OMII01. The sequence continues at coordinate 24,947 of JBDLRS010000122.1, read as the reverse complement.
ATTACCTACACCACCCTACTCTCGGGTAAACAGCGAGCCCTGCGCGGGGCGAGGGCGATAGACACGGCGGAGATGCGTATACGCACGTTCCGTTGCCTCTCGTCCTCTCTTCGTGCGCGCGATGAATCCCTCTTGCAGTAGGTAGGGCTCAAACACATCCTCAAGGGTCTCACGATCCTCACCTAACGCGGCGGCTATCGTCTCGATACCGACCGGACCTCCATCGAACTTATCGATCATAAGAGAAAGAAATGCTCTATCGGTGCGATCGAGCCCGAGACTATCGATCTCAAGCAATTCAAGTGCGCTCTTCGCGGTCTCAGCCGTCAACGGCCCTCCCGCGCACTCCTCCGCGTAGTCTCGGGCACGCTTGAGAAGACGGTTGGCGATTCGAGGGGTTCCGCGAGAGCGCGATGCTATCTCGCGCGCCGCACCATCATCACAATCAACGTTCAGTATGGTGGCGGATCGCTTAACGATACGTTGTAGGTCGGCGGAGGAATAGAAATCCAAACGATGGACGATACCGAACCGATCTCGAAGAGGAGAGGTCAACATCCCTGATCGGGTCGTCGCGCCCACCAAAGTAAAGGGCCGAACCGGTATCTTAATGGAGCGCGCGGCGGGCCCCTGTCCGATGATGATATCGAGCTCGAAGTCCTCCATGGCGGGATAGAGAACCTCCTCTACAACACGAGGCAAGCGATGGATCTCGTCGATAAAGAGAACGTCCTTATCTTGGAGCGCCGTGAGAATAGCGGCGAGATCGCCGGGGCGCTCAATAGCAGGACCGGAGGTACTCTTAAACCCCACTCCAAGTTCACCGGAGATAATTCGGGCAAGAGAGGTCTTACCAAGCCCGGGCGGGCCATGCAGCAACACATGATCGAGGGCTTCAGCGCGACGCTTTGAGGCGCTGCAGGCGATCTGCAGGTTATGGCGAACGTGCTCCTGGCCTACGTACTCATCGAAGCGGCTCGGTCGCAGGGAGATAACGAGAGACTCCTCGTCACGAACAGCTTCGCCCTGAGAAAGGCGGGTGCTCAACGCCGGAACTACACCTCCCCACGTCTCCACATCCCCTTCGCGGTGCTCACTATCTCCCTCTGTAACGTCACTGCCTACCATATCTGGTTGATACTACACCTTTTTGCAATGTTCGGGACAGAGGACTTTGAAGGCACCGCGACCCGAACACATCAAGTAAATTCAACAGTTTACTGCCCTGCTACACGTAGCGCAACGCCTCTCGGATCAGTTCGCCTACATCAGCAACCGAACCTCGACCCTTAAGGGCCTGAGATACCGCGCTCTCAGCATCACGCTTCGCAAAGCCCAACACTTCAAGCGCCGATACCGCATCGTAGGAGAGCGCGGGACCAGAGGAATCGGCGCTTCGCTCCACCGACACCATCGCTCGAAGTGAGTCAGCCCGCTCGCCAGCCATATTTACCACCAGATCTCGAAGCTCAACTACTATCCGCTCGGCCTTCTTCTTGCCCACTCCCTTGATAGACATCAACGCCCGAACATCACCGGAACCGATCGCCCGCAAAAGATCTCGAATAGCAACGTTCGAAACGACGTCCAGAGAGGACCGAGGACCCATACCCGATACACGATTAAGGAGGAGAAAGATGTGACGCTCGGCGACGCTATCGAAGCCAAAAAGTCGAATGGCGTCCTCCCGTACATCGGTGTAAACACTAAGGGTGGCCCGCGTGTTAAGCGAAAGTCGTGAGAGGAGCGCCGAAGTACAGGCAACGTCATATCCCACACCATTCACATCGAGAACTATGCTATCGCCGTCGATCTCAACAACTTCTCCGTGCAATCTACTAATCATTCCCTACTCCTCGCACCCTCACGCGGCGACTGATAGTCCGAACTCATCTAGTAGCCCGAACTCATCTAGTAGCCCGAACTCATCTAGGCAGAACCTAGCTAGGAAGATCTCATGGGGTGAGCTCCTATGCTTGTTTCGATCCGCAACCTCGCAGCAAACATCACAGACTATAATCGTTTCCACGCATCATGCCAGTTAAAAAGGCCAAAAAGGGCCCTCCTCAGCGATCTCCAAAGGGGCCTCCAAAGGGGCCACGCAAAGCCGATTCAAAAACGAAGCCCAAATCGGCACGTCCTCAATCGGCGCCCCCCCCGCCACCGCTACAGCCGCGACGGTGGGTCACATTCCTCACCCCCCTCATCATCATCGCCGGTGTGGTGCTCACCATTTTTTGGAGACGGATAGACGCCCAAGTGGCGAGGCGCCTCGCCTCCTTTGAGGCACCCTCGATCCCGGTTGTCTACTCAGCTCCCCTTGATCTTCGCAGCGTCATCGTACGAACGAATGAAGAGGGAAGCACCTCACAGACCCTCCTTAAAGCAATCCTCTTTGATCGACGCTACACCGAGGTGACGTCGCAACCATCTCGCCCCGGTGAGTTCCTCCTTGCCGCGGATGCGATCACCATCTTCACTCGAGATTTCACAACCGCCACGGGAACACTCAACAAAGCCCGAAAAATAACACTTTCGCTCGGCGACGGGAGGGAGGCGATTACGCAGAGCACCAAACCCCAGAAGGCGCTCCTCGAACCGCAGATAATCTCGTATCTCGGAGCTCAAGAGATGCGAGCAAGTCGGTTTGTCTCTCTTGACCACATCCCTCTCAGCGTTCAGAACGCGGTGCTGGCTATCGAAGACGAGAGATTCTATAACCATTTCGGCATCGACATATTTGGAATCTCGCGCGCCCTTATTCGTAACATCATCGCGGGGCGGCTCGTTCAGGGAGGTAGCACCCTCACCCAACAGCTCGCGAAGAACCTCTTTCTCTCTCCAAAGAAGACCATCTCTCGAAAGCTTCTTGAGATCCCAACCGCGCTAAGCCTTGAGAGCCACCTCACCAAAAAGCAGCTCCTCGAACTGTACCTGAACGAGGTGTACCTCGGCCAAGAGGGATCGATCTCAATCCACGGAATGCCGCAGGCGTCGACGAACCTGTTCGGAAAGAACGTGGCGGACATCGCTATCGAGGAGGCGGCGACCCTTGCCGGTATCATTAAAGCCCCTTCGTACTTCAATCCTCGAAAACACCCGGAACGGGCTAAGGAGCGCCGTGATACCGTGCTCGGAAAGATGCGCGATCTCGGTTTCATCTCCGCCGCTGAACATACAACCGCCGTCAACAGACCCCTTCGCATCGCGCAACAGCAGGAGCACAGACGGATCGCTCAGTTCTTCACCTCAACCCTTGAGGCGGATCTCTCGCAAACTATCGACATCGAGAACGCGCCGTCAACCGGGCTCGCGGTGTATACGGGGCTAGACCTCGGAATGCAGCGATGTGCGGAAGAGGCGATCGAACGTGGCGTAACGGCCATAGAAGCGGCCAATACGAAGCTCAAACGGAACGACAAGCAACTCCAAGCGGCTCTCGTCGCGATTGAACCGTACTCAGGACTCATAAGAAGCTGGGTGGGTGGTCGTGATTTCGCGGAGAGTCAATTCAACCGCGTAAATCTCGCAATGCGCCAGATCGGATCGACCGTTAAACCGTTCCTCTACCTCACTGCGCTCGACGGCACCCTCAACTCCTACAAAACAGCGACAGCGGTCTCCATCCTTGAAGACAAGCCGATGCAGTTTACCACAAGCAACAAGGTGGCGTGGAATCCCGAGAACTATGACCACGAATTTCGAGGTGACGTCACCTTGCGATACGCTCTAGAAAATTCGCTTAATATGCCGGCGCTCTACATCGCGGAGCGCATCGGACTCTCGACCCTCAAGAAGACCCTTTCAGCCTTCAAGATAGCCCCAACCGTTCAGGAGGTACCCTCGATTGCACTCGGGGCGCTCGACTCAAACCTTCTGAGACTGACGGCCGCCTACGGAGCGCTCGCCAACGGCGGGGTGTACATTCAGCCCCGTCTCTTTACCGCAGCGGTGGATGGCTCTGGAGAGCGCCTCGCGAACTCGGAGATCGTGGAGGAACGGGTGGCCGATGAGGCCGCCTCGTTCGTTCTCACCAACATCCTTCGGGGGGTTCTTGATCGAGGCACGGGAGCGAAGGCTCGCTCAAAAGGATTCACAAGACCCGCTGCCGGAAAAACCGGCACCTCTGACAACGCCCGAGACGCGTGGTTTATAGGCTATACCCCGACACTCGTGGCCGGCGTCTGGCTCGGCTACGATGACAACACCCCTATCTCCATTACCGGGGGAGCGGCCGCGGCTCCTATCTGGGGGGATTTTATGAAGTGCAGCTCCCCATTCCTTCCGCTGGGAGACTTTTCACCCCCACCCGGCGTTTCATTCGCCAACGTAGACATCCGAACCGGACAGATCGCAACACCTGATTGCCCACGGGAGCGCGTATCCTCAGAGGCGTTCGTTAAAGGCACACTACCAACCGTGCGGTGCGGCGAGCACGGAGGGGGGGGGCAGGAGGCTCCTACGGAGAGCTACGCAAGCCCATCCCGACGTGGAGACCGTCAATCCGGATTCTGGAATTCCATCTTCGGTCGATAATCTCGACCGAGGATGGACAACTTACTACGCAAGTCCCACAAAGTAGTCTTGCTCCAGCGCACTCTTACCGGCTAGTTTTGGCTCTATGCAGTCGATCCTCTCTTTAGATTTAAGCGCCCAACCGTGCGACATCTCCCTCTCAACCGTAGAGGGGAATCAGGTCGAGGTTGTGGCTGCCTCTACCGCTCCGCTTCCGATATTGGCGGAACGAACGGAGCTTTGTAAGAGGGACATCTCGGCGCTCTGTGAGACCATCGGACAATCGTTCAAAAAATCCTCAAATCGTCCGGTGCGACCTGAAGAGGAGGGCCTCGCCGCTCAAACTGAAGGGGACGGCACCTCTGGCGAGGTAGACGACACCGAGAGGGATCCGCTCTACTCCGTACTCCGTGAATCGATCGCGAGCCTCCGAGCGTCCCTTGAAAACTTCACGGAGTGGACGGCGGTGAGCGTGATTATCCCACCCCACGATCATCTTGCCCTCAACCTAAATCTTCCCTTCGGCGACGCGCGCAATCTCGATCGAATTGTGGACCTTGAGGTGCAAGACGTTGTCCCGTTCGAGCTCGATGACTTTCTTGTTCAATACGCCCCACTCGGACCCATGTCACATGGGGGTGCGGCGATCGATCTCAAGGAGCAGCCAGCGACCTCGTACGACGTGCACGTTGGATTGATGCCTCGCATCTTCGTCAAGAACATCCTCTATCTCTGCAAAGCGGCCGGTGTTGAGCCAAACATCTTGACTGTGCCTTCGAGCGCCCTGGGAAGTGTCTATCATCTAGGGCGAGATTTCTTCTCGTCGAACTCCGCGGTGGTTTTCAACCGAGGCGACGAGTTCTCAATGGCGGTGTTTATCAATGGGGAGGTACGGGTCGAGCGGGTACTCTATGCGTCGAAGCTCATCGCCGCCACGAGCCAAGCAGCCGAGCACCCTCTCAAAGCGGTATTCACGGCTCTGAAACTGATGCTCGCCGCGGCGGAACGGAGATATGGAACCCGAGTAGAAAATGTATATCTCCTCGGTAGAGAGGTGAAGGGCGGAAACTTACAGCAGCTCTTTGGCAGACCGATCCAAGGGATTCAGATGCGCGACTTTATCAAGAGCGAGGGAGCGTTAGGGGGGCTTTCTCCACTTGGTGCCCCATTCGCCGCTGACGACTCCAACCTTGCTCCCCTCTCAAACTTTCGTAGTCGAGAGTTCTCGTTTACCCCAAAACTCAGCGAGTTCCTGCGGGCATTTGTTGGAACGGCGAAATACCTGAGAATCGCCTTCGGCGCGATAGCGATCGGCGTTCTCTGTACCTACCTCGTGCGGACCTACACAATCAGCGCCATCGAGAGCTCTCTCACTAAGCAGGTCGCCACCGTTATTCCAGGTTTTACCGCGCCTCCCTCCGAGATACGGCCGGCACTCATGCGCGCCGAGGCCAAGCTAACCGAGGAACTCGGGGTACTCGCCTCGCCCGCCAAGGTCTCTCCACTTGACGCGCTGCTGGAGATCCTCAAGCTTCTCCCCCAAAATGAGACAATCACAATAAATTCAATCAAGATATCTGGAACGAAGGCCCAGTTAACGGGAACTGCCCCACAATTGAGCGCGATCGAAACGGTAGGAAAGGCATTGAAAGCCAATAATGGGGTGTTCAGCAAGGTAACCGCAACGCCTGGCAGCTCGGCCCAGGGTAAATTCAATTTCACCGTCGAACTGATTCTAACGCAGTAGGAGCAACGAAGTGAAAGAGCAACTTCTCAAGTTTTGGTTGGAGCGCTCCCTTCGGGAGCGGGTGATGCTTGGTGGTCTCGGGTTTTGCTTCGCCTTTATCGTGGTATTGCCCGCCATCGTGCAACCGATCTCTCGGGCATTTGCCCGCCAAGCCCAGGAGCTTGATGAGATCACCCTTACCTATACAGCGGCACCCGATATTCTTGCCCGGTATTCGAAACTCACCGCTCGAAGAAAGGAGCTTGAGAAGTTCTACAGTGGTGTGGACGTATCCTCGGACCCACTCTCCTATCTTGAGAGACTGCTTCGAGACTCCGCGAAGGCGTCCGGCACCTATAACGTGACGCCGCGTGAAGGCACACAACTTGGCGGGAAATACGCCCACAAGTTGTTTATGGTTAATTTCCAATCAACCAGCTTGGAGAACGTGGCGGCCTTCCTGAAGGAGCTCACTACCGGACCACAGCCGATGCTCATCTCTCAAATTAATCTTGATCGACGCGCTACGACGAGCACGCTCAACGTTCAACTTGAGGTGAGCGGATTCGAAAGCATCGCCGCTATAAAATGAAGCGATCAACACGAGAAGCTCTCCCCTTCATAATCGTCGCTCTCATGGCGGCAGCATTTTTTTTCTGGCCATCGATAGTGAGATTTATCGCTCACAAGGGGCTTGAGCAGGCTCGTCAGAGTGGGGCGAACATCTCATGGAACGGCATCACCTCCGGCCCTTTGTCGGTGGGACTTGAATCACTAACGGTCTGGATGCGGGGCCCCAGGGTCAAAGGGGCATTTGCTATCCCAATCTCTCTTGAGCTACAGAATCTTTCCGTCGACCTCAAACTCAGATCCTTGCTCGCACTCTCTCCCACCGTCACATACCGGACGGAGCTCTACGGTGGAACGATCCGGGGAGACGCCAAGAGAGTCAGTGGCGCGACCCGTCTCAACGCGAACCTCCTTGATGTTGAGATCGGCAGCCACCCCCAACTATTGAGCCTTGGTATCAAAGGAGGGGCTACGAGCGGTACCCTCCAAGAGATGACCATTATCTCGGAGGGAGTCAATGGAGGCACATTCTCGCTGAAAGTTCGCAAGCTTGAGCTCCCCGCCGTGGAGGCCATTCGCCCACTCCTCAAAACAGACACCCTCGGAACGGTCGATCTCGACGCCGAGGGTACGGCATCCCCATCCGCTGTTACTGTCAAAAGTATCCGTCTCTCGTCCCTTCTCGGTTCTATTGTGGGGTCATTCACCGCTTCCGAGCACCTATCTCACTCTCCTACCCTTAAAGGTTCCTTTGAAGTCTCCCTCTCAGAGCGCGGAATCGAATCCCTCGGCCCGTGGCTACCGCTCATACCCGGGGCACAGCTACCACCGTCAACTGCAGCGTTTACCCTAACGGTCGCAAGCACACCGTGTTCATCCTCAAGCGCCGTATCAACCGTGATCCGCACCTCTTCGGGGTGCGTGAAACTCGTGTTCAACAAGCGGTAAAGGCTTCCCAAGCGACCGTGTCAGTAAACCTCGTAAAAGAGTTTCATCCCCTAGCAGGGTGGTGAAAAATGGTTCGGTCGTGAGCATTTTGAGAGTTTTGACGAAACGAGGCGGAGAAGACGAAAAAACCGGAGGCGTATCCACTGAGATACGTTGAGGATTTTTTCGGCGGCTCCAACAAAGTTGCAGTCAAACTATCGAAATGCGCAACAGGAAATCATTTTTCACCACCCTTTTAGACGAAACGAGGCGGAGACCGCGAGAAAGCCGGAGGCGCATCCTCTGAGATACGCTGCGGATTTTTTCGTGGGCTCCAACGAAGTTGAAGTCAAACGAGCGAAAGGCGCACCAGGAAATCCTTTTTCACCCCCCCGCTAGCCCTTATGCCTCAAATAGCCCCGCAGGTCCAGGTCCGGTTTTACCCGCTACCCCCTTGAGGCACACCCTGTTCCGAGCTACCCTTACGCGGCTGTCACCAGCCCTCTCCGGTGGTACGTCTCCAAGGTAAATTCCTTGCGATGCTCGATACCTAAGCGCGCTCAAGCACGGGCTACGCTCTCCGTGATACGGGTCTGAGATAATTTACTTTTTGAACGCCCGCCACACCGCGAGCAACTTGTCGACGCAGGGTCACTGTATGAGCTCAAACGATATCCTCCCAAAACTCGTCTCACTCACAAAGCGTCGTGGTTTCATCTTTCAGAGCAGTGAGATCTACGGTGGGTTGAAGAGCGCCTACGACTACGGTCCCTTGGGTGTCGAGCTCAAACGAAACATAGCCGCCGAGTGGTGGAAGCATATGGTTCATGAGCGCGAGGATGTCGTTGGGATCGACGCCTCGATCATGATGCACCCAAGCGTCTGGAGGGCGAGCGGTCACGTAGCTGGTTTCTCCGATCCCCTCGTTGACTGCCTCAACTGCAAAGAGCGCTTCCGTGCCGACAAGGCCCCTCAGATGGAGCCAGGCTCCGCTATCAATTGGATCAAGGGTGGCAAGTCAAGCGGCGAGAGGGTCGCCGGTACCGTTGGCGGCTGCGGCTACGTGTGCCCCCATTGCGGAAGCTCCCAACTCTCCGATGAACGTCAGTTCAACCTGATGTTCAAAACATCTATCGGTCCCGTTGATCCCCTCGATCAGTTTTTAAATGAGATTCACGACAAGCAGCTCTCCCGGGCGCAACTTCGAGAGAAGCTGGAGGAGGCCGTGAAATCGAGCGCCATCTATCTTCGGCCGGAGACAGCGCAGGCGATGTTCGTTCAGTTCCTCAACGTGCAACAGACGATGTCGATGAAGGTTCCATTCGGTATCGCGCAACAAGGCAAGTCCTTCCGCAACGAGGTAACGACCGAGAAGTTCATCTTCCGCACCTGCGAGTTCGAGCAGATGGAGATGGAGTTCTTCTGTGAACCAGGAACCCAAAAGGAATGGCTCACATACTGGACCGAAGCCCGTATGTCGTGGTGGCAGCGGTATGCCAACAACAAGGCAGCCTTCCGACTTCGTCAACATGAAGAGGACGAGCTCGCGCACTACGCCGACGATTGCTTCGACATCGACTACCAATACCCATGGGGCTGGGATGAGCTTGAGGGCGTCGCCTCACGAACGGACTACGACCTCACGAAACACGCAGAGGAGTCGGGCGTTAAACTGAGCTACTTTGACCAACAGAAGATCGATCCAGCGACCGGCAAACCGGGCGTTCGATACGTTCCGTACGTTATTGAGCCGGCCGCCGGCCTTACCCGCGCGTGCCTCGCGTACCTCTGCGACGCCTACGCCGAGGAAGAGGGCGTAGACGCTGATGGACAAACGAAGACCCGCGTTCTTCTGAAGCTCCACCCTCGCCTCGCACCGTTTAAGGTCGCGGTGCTTCCTCTCTTCAAAAAAGAGGGAATGCCAGAGGTCGGTCGTAAGATCGTAGCGGACTTCTTCAAGGCGGGCATCAACGCGAGCTACGACGACGCGCAGTCGATCGGCAAGCGCTATGCCCGTCACGACGAGGTCGGCACCCCCTACTGTTTGACCGTTGACCATCAAACACTTCAGGACAACACTGTGACCATCCGAGATCGTGACACCACGAAGCAGGAGCGCATCAGCGTTGATCGAGCCCTTGAGGTCGTTAAGGAGCGCATCAACAATTCATAGGGTTTGCCGTTCATGACGTATCAACGAGAGCGAGGGGGTGTCAGATTCTTAGCTTTCCTGGCGATCCTCTTTCTCTCAATCGTCGCGGCTGGCCTCCTCACCTTCTCCGAGATTACGAAGGTCAACCCCTTTGAGGTGGCATTCTTCGAGGAGGATCCGCCCAGTATCATGTGGGAGCGCGAGCCCGCGGGACTTGGCACCGACCCCGTGCCTATGGCTCTCACCGTAACGGACGCCGGAAGCGGATTGGACGAGGTGTTAGTGCGAATATCGCAGAACAACCAACCAAGAGACCTCGTGCGCAAACGCTCACTCGGGGGGGTCAAATCTCAGGCGATAACCATTAACCTTAATCCAAAGGAGCTTGGTCTTCGCGAAGGGAAAGCTGAGCTTCACATACTAGCCTTCGATCAATCACTCTGGAGCAACGGCTCCCGGATCTCTAAGAGCCTCGTGGTGGACTTCCTCAAACCCCGCATCGAGGTAATAACCCCTCAACAGAACGGCGTGATCGGCGGAACGGAGCTCGTGTACTACAAGGTAATCGGCAAGACACCCGATTCCCAAGGGGTATTTTCGGATGGCGCGCTCTATCCTGGTTTCCCGGCGAAGTACTGGGACCCTTCGTTCAAGAGCTACGACGACCTCTTCCTTGCCTTTTATCCAGTTCCTCAGGACTTTGACGACTCAAAGGACACGATGTCCCTTCTGGCGAGGGATGCCATCGGAAATGTGGCCACGGCTCACTTCAACTATAGAACGAGACCGCGACGGTGGGGCGCTTTCACCTTCGCATTAGACACCGTGAAGGGAGAGTCCCTGAAGAACTCGCTTGCAAGCCACCCTTCAAACGAGCCGATCAAAGCTCGATTCTCAGGCGACCTCATGACCGATCTGCGCTACCTCATCAAGGCGTCCGGGCGCCACGACGAAAGCGTTTTGAGCGACCCACTTAGCCAAACGGAGGGACGCAAATTATGGAACGGAACGTTCTCCCGCCCGGTGTCAGCGTACCCGTCAAACTCAGCCGGTGACCAACGCACGATAACCCTCAACGGACAGGAGCTCTTGAAGGGCCCTGCCGTCGGGGCTCGATTCCAGGTTTCAAGCCGACAAAAGGTCGCCGCGGCGAATAGCGGACGGGTCACCTTCGTGGACACCCTTCCTCTCAACGGCACTACCATCGTGATCGATCACGGCTTCGGGCTCGCATCGGTGTACGCGCACCTCTCAAGCGCGGAGGTAAAACCTGGAGAGGAAGTAACAAAGGGACAGGCGATAGGCCACACCGGCACCTCAGGACTCGCGCAATCGGAAGAGGTTTACTTTGAGTTGCGCCTGCATGGCGTTGCTGTATCACCGAACGAATGGTGGGATGACACCTGGCTCACGGACCATATCCAAAACAAGACAGCGTTCGTGCAAAGAGCTCTGATCGGCGAACCGGGCGAATAGTCAGATCTACGCCAACTGCCTCATACGGTGTCGAGCCTCAGCCTCTATCCGCGAACACATCAACATACACAACGAAGCAACCGTCGGATCGGAGATAGCATACCGCACAAAATTCCCCTCTCGCTCACGGGCAACAAACCCCCCGAGCAAAAGGGTTCCGAGATGTTTCGACACATTTCCTTGCCGCATACCTGTTGCTTGAATGAGTTCCGAAACGGTCATCGGCCGATCTAGGAGGGCGCGCAGCAATTTAAGGCGAGAACTCTCGGCTAACATACCGAACAGCCGAGCGACCTCCTCAAGGTGAGCGTCGGTCAAATTAACCCTCTTGCTCCGGCTACGAGCGCCGACTTTTTGAGCTTGATTTCTCACTGCCATATCACTATATAGTAATATAGATATATACAAACAACGTCAACTCTTTCTTATACGGATCCCGAATGACAGACGCAATCCACGAAACTTCCACATCATTTGGAAAGGTCTCCCCTTACGCCGTGCGCCGGCAGCAGTCTAGCGCACTCCTCCTTGACGTTCGAACACCCGCTGAGTTCGAGGAGGTTCATATTGAGGGGGCGGTTCTTCATCCACTCAATGACCTCAACCCAACTAACGTTAAAAAGCTCGCTGAGGGCAAACAAGCTTGTATCGTTATCTGTCGCTCCGGCGGGAGAGCTCGCCAGGCCGCGGAGAAGCTCGCCGCGCACGGACTACCCGGCATTCACGTGATGAGCGGGGGAATGCAATCGTGGGAGAGCGAGGGGCTGCCCGTCAACCGAGGACGCGCGACGATCTCTCTGGAACGACAGGTTCGTATCGCCGCGGGAGCGCTGGTATTTCTCGGCTCTACCCTCGCCTACACGATCAGCCCTGGCTGGATCGCGCTCCCTGCTTTTGTGGGCGCGGGGCTTGTGTTCGCCGGAATCACCGACACCTGTGGCATGGGTATGGTGTTAGCGCGGATGCCGTGGAACAACCGTAAGCCCTCATCATCAAAACCAAGTTGTTGCTCGATGTAACAGAAGAGAGAGCGCGCGTATGTTACTCCGTCAGATATTCGATCCCTACCTCGCCCAATACGCCTACCTCATTGGATGTCAAAAAACGGGAGAAGCGCTCGTTATCGATCCCGAGCGAGACATTGAGCAGTACATAAAGCTCGCCGCGGACAATAACCTTCGGATAACAGCGGTCGCCGAGACCCACATCCACGCTGACTTTGTCAGCGGAGGTCAGGAGTTCGCGAAAGATAGATCGGTCCACCTCTATCTCTCCGCTGAGGGCGGTCCTGATTGGACCTATTCGTGGCCAGGCGGTCGTCCCAACACGCACTTCGTTAAGGATGGTCACATCTTCATGGTGGGTAACATCCGCGTTGAGGTAGTCCACACTCCAGGGCACACTCCTGAGCACATCAGCTTCCTCATAACCGACCTCGGTGGCGGCGCGAATGAGCCGATAGCTCTCGCGACGGGCGACCTCCTCTTCGTTGGAGATGTCGGGAGACCTGACCTCCTTGAGTCAGCCGCTGGGATGAAGAACGTCATGGAACCATCTGCGCGCACCTTGCGCGAATCGCTCGCCAATCGTCTTGCCCCCTACAGCGACTTCCTGCAGATCCTGCCAGCTCACGGAGCCGGTAGCGCGTGCGGAAAATCGTTAGGAGCGGTACCAACAACGACTCTCGGCTACGAGCGTCGGTTTAATTCCCCACTGAAGCTCGCCATCCAGGATGGAGAAGCGTTCGTGAAAGACATCCTGCAAGGGCAACCGGATCCTCCACTCTACTTCGCCACCATGAAGCGAGTTAACCGAGATGGAATCACGGTAACCGGTAAGGTGCCCCAACCACCACACCTTACACCCGATGGATTCAAGAAACTCGCCTCAGATTTTACAGTGATGATTCTCGACACTCGGGAAAATCGAGAGGAGTACGACCAAGGGCACTTCGCGCGAAGTATCACCGCGCCCCTTCGCACTCCATTCTTTTCGAACGCGGCGGGAAGCTTTCTCGACTCACACGATAAGATAGCGCTCGTTGTTGAGGATGTGGAGGACGCTGAGCTCGCGACCACCCAGCTCTACCGTATCGGACTCGATAACGTTGTGGGATGGATTACTTCAGGCGAAGCTCGCACCGCTGGTATGCTCTCTGAACGTACAGCTCGCACGACCTTCGCCTCGTTCGATCCACAGGAGGCCCGGCGGGTGGGAGAGATCATAGACGTTCGAACGACAGCGGAGCACCAGCAGGGACACATTGAAGGATCACACTCCCGTCCCTACACACGGATTAAGGAGCACCTCGCAACCTTGCCGAGAAATCGCCCTCTCTTTGTCCACTGCGCCTCAGGCAAACGTGCGTCACTCGCGGCCTCGTTCTTACGAGCGCACGGATGTAACGCGGTGCGCGTGGATGGGGAGTACAATGAGAGCGGCATAGGCTGCCAGACTCGATAGAGCACTTAACAATGCTCGCGCTCCTTCTCGGAAGCTTAGTCGGATGAGCCGGAGGAGGAGGGGTCATGATGACTAGGAAACCGGTGCAGGTGCAGGATTAAGATGAGGATGAGGATGAGGATGAGGATGAACAGTTGGTCATAGACACAAAAAAGGGGCCAATAAGGCCCCTTCTCTCTAAAACATCTTCACGCACCTCATTACGAGATACGGAAGTTAGTCGATGTAATCTCCGCCGACAGGATCGAATATGTGCGTGCCGCTACAAGCTTGAGGTTTGGGGCGCCCGAGGTGAGATGCGCGCCGGTCCCCTCTGCTATCTGACGATACTGCTTGATCAACTCGGTCATAGCTGGACGCTGTGTGAACCCAACCTTTGGGAGCATGGCGGTCAAGCCATCCGCAATAGCGGCTGAAAGCTGACGAACGTCTCCACCACCCTGCCGAGCAATCTTATCAAGGGATCCAACGATGCCGGTAAGGGTCGCGTTCATGTCAGGGGTCGCCTTTGACGCCATCTTTGAGTAAGCGGCGCGAGCGTCCGAGAAGATCTGTTCAATGGTATGAGACTCTCCACGAGGACCACACCCCGATACGAGTACAACCGCTGATGTCGAGATAATAAGTGAGATAATTCGGGAGAGTGTGATCTTCATAGCAAATTGAATAAGACTAAAAGGTTGTGCCGCACGAACGCGACACACCACGAACGCAACACACGGGGATCCTTAAACAGGAAGCGCCGGATGTCAACCGGGAACCCTACACCTGGTCCCTTGAAAGAGCGCTTTCAGATAGGGCACTTAGGTGCTCAAAAAAAGAGGCCTCTACTCCTCTCGGGACCAGAATATCTCCAGTTTGACCGTCTACCGAGATACCGAGCCCCCGAACGAGTATCCCCATCTTCTCAGCCAACGCCTTTGGACACACGTGAGCGCGACGGGGGGTCCCTAAATTGGGATAACACACCGCAAACAACCGCTCCCACTCGAAGCACAGTCCCGGATCAGACTTCCCCCGGAAACCGGCGATCTGCTCGTGACCAACGATGACCTCAGGACGAGCGAGCGAGGGATAGAGGGATTTAAGCCGCTCGATGACCCCAAAGAGGGTGGCGTATTGGGCCTCCGTGTAAGGAAAGAGGTTACCGTTAAGGTTTACCATTTCAATTCCAATAGAGCGGTCATTGAACGATTCAATAAGCTGAGAATCCCCGTTCGTTGAGAACTCCATTCGACTCTTGCCGGCGTGCCACGCCCGTCGCGCGGAGCCTCCCAAACACGGCACGATCTCATAGATGGACCCATCTCGGTCGATTACGAGGTGAGCGGAGACCTCCGAACCGGGATCCGTAAATATCTCAAGGGCTCGCTCTAACGTGGCCGCAGTAAAGTGAAGCACCACAAACTCAACGGAGATATCGAGATCGGTAAAATTTGGAGAACGAACCGTTGTTACTATGTTCATCGAAGGCAGCCTCGTGACACAAGCCGGCAAAATACGCCACCACCATGAGTATTCCATAGAGGACCTCGGCCACGGTAGGGTTAAAAAGCGGTCCACGCGTATGCGTTGCCTTGCCCCAGACGAAACCGCCGCTGTGCAACCGAAAAGAGGCTGACAAGAGCTGAGCGAGTCCCTATCCTCGGCAGACGACTTCCGATATCGGAGAAAGGATACCATGGTCTTATCAAAGCTCGCGCTCCTACTGGTCTCGTGTGTGGTGGCTATCATGGCCCGACGCACAAATCTGCCCTACACCGTAGGATTAGTCGTCGTAGGTTTCCTTCTTGCGCACGAGGGCATCACCACCGACACCCACCTCTCCTACGACCTTATCTTCGATATGCTTCTTCCTCCCCTCATCTTTGAGGCCGCGTTCCACCTCACATGGAGAGATCTGAAACCGATACTCCGCCCCGTCTCCATCTTAGCAACAGCCGGCGTTTTAGTGTCGACCGGTATCGCTGCTGGTCTTTTAGTGCTTACAAGTGGACTCTCTGTTCCCGCGTGCCTTATCATCGGAATCGTTCTTTCTGCAACAGATCCGGTATCCGTTCTGGCGCTCTTAAAAGAGGCGAAACTCCCCCCCCGAATACACAAGCTCCTGGAAGCCGAGAGCCTGTTCAATGACGGCACGGCATCGGTGCTTTTCGCTATCACGCCCCTTGTCCTGGCTGGCGCTACCTCCATGACTGCTATCGCAACCATCTCCGTTGCCGAGGTGCTTGGTGGAATCGGGATCGGAGCGATCGTTGGCTTCGCCGCGATGCTTGTCGCCGGACGAACGCACGATCACCTCGTAGAGATAGCGATGACCGTTATCGCCGCCTTCTCATCTTTTTTCATCGCGCAACATTTCCATACGTCGGGCATCCTTTCAACGCTCACCGCGGGTATGGTGATCGGAAATCTTGATCGCCTCGGGGCGATCACCGAGAAGGGGCTTCACGAGGCTCACTCGTTTTGGGAATTTGCGTGCTTTGTAGCCAACTCTTTTATCTTTATCTTACTAGGGCTCGACCTCAACTTGTGGGAGGTCTCAACCGCCGCGTGGGCCACCATGTGCACAATAGGAAGTATGCTCATCGCCCGAGCTTTCGCCGTCTATGGGTGGTGTGCACCGCTAAGACGCACAAAGGACGCAGTACCAGGTATCGTCCAGCACCTGCTTTTTTGGGGAGGATTGCGGGGCGCTCTCTCGATCGCCTTGGTGCTCGGGCTTCCATCAGATTTTCCGGACCGGGCGATCGTCATCGCCGCCGTATTTAACGCCGTGGTGTTTTCGATAATAGTGCAAGGGCTCACCGTTTCCCCATTGATCAAACGGGTCAAAATTACAGGAGTGGACTCGTAGCACCGGACTACAAGAAGAACGGTGCGACAAAAGCGAAGAAACCGCCGATCAGGTACGCGATTAAAGATATCTTTAGCACTATTCCGGAGACCCGTTGGGCTCGCGCACACTCCACGGCGAGCTTCGGATCGGCGGGGCATTGAGGCGGAACAAAGATCCACATCGCGAGATTCGCGAAGAGAAGGATACCCGCGATCAAGAAGAGGACCTCCTTATGCTCTGAGAACCAGATAAGTTGCGGAAAAACTCCCAACAACGACGCAAAGGCCGCCCCAGCCCCGAGAAGCACGAAGAGCGCAGGTAGTGCGCAGCAGATCAGGGTGCTCAAGGATAGAAAGAGGGTCGCCAACGAAATGAGCTTCTTCATGACTACGCTTTTCTGTCTATCGAGAGCACCTCGTAGCCGGCGTCTACAATGCTCTCTTTTACATCCGAATCCGTGAGTGTGGCGCCCTGCTTCGTCGTGATGACCACGATCTTCCTCTCGAGATCTACATCCACGCTCTCAACCCCCTCTTTGCGGGTAAAGGTCTTCTTGATTCCCTGCGCGCAGAACGAGCAAACCATTCCCTTCACAGCGACCGTAATTTGATCAGCAAACGCAACTCGCGAGACAAGTGACGAGACAACAATACCACTTACAAGCAGCCATTTCCTCATAACCCTCTCCCTTAAAAATGTGCCGCCCCTGCAACGAACGGCGTTCCCTCGCCCACGCTTGCGCCCACCTCAAGAACAAAATTGTTATAGAACAAACGCACCATAGGCGTAACACGGGTGCTTTCATCCATCTCGGGCATAACATCAACCTGCATGACTAACCAGGTGTTGAGAGCGTCAAAGGCAGCCTTATAAGGAGTCACTCCTAACCGACCACGATACCGACTGAATTGAACGTTGTCGTCGGACTGTAGCGTTTCAGCCGATACCTGACTGTATATCCGCCGTGTCTCATAGTCGGCCTCAAGCGCGCCGTATACCGCAACCGCGTTATCCTTAATCGAGTCGTGGCGTCCACCGACACCCACTGAAGCATTGACGTTGGCCTGGGAATCCAATTCATTCCAACGCTTGATGAGGTAGTTAAACTGTCCAATTCCAAACTCGGCGGTACTATCCTTTCCCTCCCGATAGGAGGAGGAGACCCCGACCGCGTATCGATTGGAGATGGAATAGTTAAGCTGCACGTCAAACCAATCCTTATTGTAGGCCGGCATGACACCGTACCCCCCCTTGAAGCTGACGGGGTTGGCAAAGGCCGATTCGATCATCCCAAGAGCTAGTGGGAGCACAAACCAAGTGAGCTTCATACCTCTCTTGAATACCCCCCGGCCCATGTTCTTCGTCCTAAGACCTGGTATTGGGTGCATGCACACGCCTCTTTTAAACGACGTTAAATGTTTTTTGCTCACCTAAATACTCATTCACCTGATGGTTTGACGGGGAAGCCAATTCTTTCTTTCAGACCATCGATGACGATAATACCATGCACTATCTGCTACTTATACTCTTTACGCTCTCACAGCGTTATTCTGAGATACCGTAATCAGTACCCACAAAATGTGTCTACTCAAATTACATGGTTGGCACATATGCCGATAGATTCTAAACCAGGTAACAGGAAAGTGTCGGTGATCCAGCCTGGTCTGCGATCCTCAAATGTCCCGATACCTTCGCTACAAACCTTCTTCGTGAGGAAGAACCCATTGAAATGTTAAATGTCGGGCAGTTTGAACTCGTTTCAAATGCCTTTTCCTTCGCAATCGCCGTGATGGGCGCCGCAACCATCTTCTTGTTCCTCGGCCGCAGTCAGGTCGCTCCACAGTACAAGACCGCTGTCACCATCAGCGGTATCGTGACCCTGATCGCCTTCTACCACTACTGGAGAATCTTTGATTCTTGGCAGGGCGCATACGCCGTTACCAAGACCGGATTGGAGGCAACCGCTCACAAGTTCAACGACGCCTACCGCTACGTTGACTGGCTTCTCACCGTTCCCCTCCTCCTCATAGAGCTCATCCTCGTTATGAGACTCTCTCGAGAGGAGACGGTGTCAAAAGCTCAGAGGCTTGCTGGCGCCGCCGCTCTCATGATCCTTCTCGGATACCCAGGAGAGATCGCCACCGACGTTGGAACGAAGTTCAAGTGGTGGTTCCTCTCGATGATCCCGTTCCTTTATATTGTGATGAACCTTTTCTCCGGTCTCTCAAAGGCTATCAACGCCCAGCCTGAGTCCGTGCGAGATCTGATTGTAGCGGCGCGCAACCTCACGGTATTGTCATGGTGCTTCTATCCTGTGGTATACGCCCTCTACTTCTTCCCTGGAGCGAACGTGGGAAGCGCTGAGGTTACGACCTACGTGCAGATCGGATACACAATCGCAGATATCGTTGCTAAGGCGGTATTCGGCGTATTCATTTACGTGGTAGCGGTTCGGAAGTCCGAGTCTAACGCGTAACACATCGGCGTCTCGCAAAAGACGTATCGCGAGCAGCGCCTTCGGGCGCTGCTTTTTTTTGCCATGCGCCTCTCCGCGTTGCTCATACAGCAGGCCCGTCGCTCCTTGAGGAGGCGCCGAAACGCCTCACCAAAGAGATGCTTTTATAATATCGTTACGTGGTAGTTCTTGGTACAGTTCGGTCTATGAGAAGCGTCGTTATTGGAAGTGGAGCGGGAAGCCTCGCAAGCGCGTTACGGTTACGGGCGCTCGGCCACGAGGTAGATGTTCTTGAAGCGTGTCCGGATCCTGGAGGGCGCGCCCGAGCCCTCTCCTTTCACGGGCACACCTTCGACGCGGGACCAACGGTGATAACCGCGCCTTGGCTCTTTGATGAGCTGTTCGAACTCTTCGGAGAGCGTCGCTCTGACCACGTCGAATTTCTTCCCTGCGATCCCTGATACCGACTTATGTACGCCGACGGCTCTCAGATGGATCTCGTACCATCAATTGAGCGACAAGAAGCTGAGATTGCGCGTATCTCAATGCGGGACGCTTCTCGGTATAGAGATTATCTCGCGCACAGCCAGGAGCTCTACCGGGTTGGCTATGAGCAGCTTGGCGACGCCGATTTCTCCAACATCACAGCCATGCTCAACATGATCCCAAGTCTCTTCACGCTTGGCGGCTTCTCAACACTCTGGCGACATACGGCGAACTACTTCTCAGACAGACGTGTGCGGCAAGCGTTCTCGCTTCCACCACTCCTCGTGGGTGGCAATCCCCTCACAACTACCGCAATCTACGGTCTGATTCACGCGATGGAGCGAAAGGGGGGAATCTGGTTCGCCAAAGGTGGCACCTCCGCTCTCATCGGGCAGCTCGTAGCGCTCGCCGAGCGCCAGGGAGTCCGGTTTCACTTTGGTCACAAAGTTGCATCCCTCTCAACGGATCGCTCGGGGCGCGTAACCTCCGTTGAAGCGACCCACCGTGGACAGCACGTGGTTGTGCCGTGTGATTTCGCTGTTTGGGGAGGAGACCCTCGCGTGCTCTACGCGACCCTCGGACGAGAGCGCCTCTCTGTGGTTGAGCGAATTCGGGATCGCACAACCACGTCCTCGATGGGACTCTTTGTTCTCTACTTCAAGACCAAGCGGGCCTATCCTGATGTAGCCCATCACACAATTATCCTCTCGGAGCGATGGGAAGGGCTCCTCAAAGAGATATTTAAGGGCAAGAGGCTTCCCAAGGATCCGAGCCTCTACCTTCACCGTCCGGTTGCGACAGACCCAACGATGTCGGTGAATGACGGCGAGCTCTTCTACGTATTAGCGCCTGTCCCTCATCTCGGAAACTACAACGAGTGGAGCGCTGACCTTGGTCAATTCACGAAAACCGTCGTCGACATCCTTTCGGAAAGGGTATTGCAAGGTTTATCAACGGAGCTCGCCTTCAGCGAATCTATTGACCCCCGCTACTTCAAAGAGACCCTCTCGAGTCCATTAGGAGCTGGATTCTCAATCGCGCCCACCCTGAGCCAATCAGCGTGGTTCCGCTTCCACAACAGAATGGACAAGATTCCAAATCTCTACCTGTGTGGGGCGGGTGTGCATCCCGGTGGAGGGTTGCCGGGCGTTGTCACCTCGGCAAAGGTCGTAGAGCGCATGGTGGCTCGTGATTTTCCATCGACCCGTCACAGCGTATCCTCCACTGAGGAGCCCGTCGCGAGGTCTGCCGCATGAGTGGCGAGATGCGGCTGATCTCAAAGGCTGGGAAGACCTTTTACTTTGCGACCCTTTGGCTCGAGAAGCGAGTACGTTTCGACGCGGCGCTCGCCTACGATTTCTGTCGTACGGTCGACGACATCGCTGATGGAGCGCTCTTGGAGATAGAGCGAGATGCGAAGCTGAAAGAGATAGCCCTCGCCGTCACCCACGGGGATTCCACTCAGAGGCTCGTCGAACCGATCATGCCACTCATTGCGCGGTATCCCGAAATTCGCGCCCCGCTCGCTGCGTTGGTGGAGGCGTGCAGGACCGACACCTCTGCACTTCGCATACAGAACGAGGAGGACCTCGAGCGGTACGCCTTCGGTGTCGCTGGTAATGTCGGCCTTATCATGTATCCGATCCTCGGAGGACGCGCCGCCGCCGGCCGATCATTCGCGGCGGACCTCGGAATTGCGATGCAATACACTAACATCGCCAGGGACATTTTGGAGGACCTCGCTCGAGATCGCGTGTACATCCCAAGCGCCTGGGTCGAGGAGGAAGAAGTCAGAGGACTTCTTGCCGCAGCTCCAACGACGGAGCGGAAGGTTGTCCAAGCGGTAACCCGATTACTCGCTCGCGCAGACGAGCGATACGCGCGCGGGCTTTCGGGCATAACGTACCTGACTCCGGAGAATCGCTTCGCCATAGAGGTTGCGGCTCGTTGCTACGCTGCAATCGGCGAACGCGTCACTCGAAATGGGCACCTTAATCGAGAGCGAGCGATCGTCCCTCTCTCGCGCAAGATAGTGCTGGCGTGCTCGTTGGGGCTATTCGGTCGAAGAAAATTCCGATTCGAGCGATCATCGTGCGAAACATGAAGGTAGCCAGCGTTGGAATACGGGGCGCTGGACTCTCCGGCTTGAGCGTAGCTCGAGAGCTCCTCAGATGTGAGCCGGACCTGGCGATTACCATTTTCGATACCCGCCCCCGACTCCCCCATCCCCCTCGGACCTTCTGCTTTTTTAGACCACGAAATTACCCTCCATCATCGCGCAAGGCGCACTCCTGGAACTCGGTCATCTTTCGCGGGCGGTCTTTCGAGCGTCGACTCGATGTCTCGCGCCGTCCGTACACCATGATTGAAGGCGATGATTTTTTCTCCTCAATCCTGCGAGAGCTTGAGGAGGGAGCCGTTCAGTTTCGTTGGGACCTAGCCGCGGTGGAGATTCACGGGAACTCAATAGAAGCGAATAACGAAACGATACCCTTCGACGTCGTTATTGACGCCGCGTTTGAGGCAAAATCCGCGAATTCTGCCCTCTGGCAATCATTTGGGGGCGTATGGATCACTATGGAAGACCCGGCTTTCGACCCAAGCGCCGCGATACTGATGGATCTTGAAGAAAGCAGCGCCGAGGCTCCGGTGAGCTTTCTCTACATCCTACCTACCTCTGAACGTACAGCCCTCGTAGAGCATACGACCTTCAGCCCATCGCCGATGGCGAAGGAGCACCATCTTGAGAGATGTTTTGATTGGCTGGAGAGGCACCATCCCGGAATGAAACAGCCGGGAGGAACTGAATATGGACGAATACCGATGGGCCTCCAACGGTCGCTAAACCACGGACGGCGCGTCGTTGGCAGCCTCGCTGGGGTTGTCCGCCCTGCCACCGGTTACGCGTTCCTCAGGGCGCAAGAGCACGCCAGAGAGGTGGCGCTTCATGTGCTTGGCAGAGGAGACGTTCCACAGCATCCCTACCCACGATGGCTTGAGACCGCCGATTCCCTCTTTCTGCGAGCGCTACGCAACGCGCCTCTGGAAGGGAGGCACATCATGGAGCGACTTCTTTCCCACGCCCGTGGCGACTCACTCGTGGCGTTTCTTTCCGGAGATGTCGGTCTCCTTGACGCCCTCTCCGTGTGGCTCTCTGTTCCTACATACACCATGATTCGGTCATTGCTTCGCGTATGAAAGGTAGCACCCTCATCGTCACCTCGCTTTTCGCTTCTCTAGTCGGGTGTTGGATCCTCGCGCCGACCGCGTGCGAATGGATTGCGCTCGGTCTTATGGTGTGCGCTGGAATCCCTCACGGTTCCTTTGACCTTCGCGTCGCCGAGGCGAAGTGGCGCAATTCCCCGTGTTCGCGAACACGGATCCTAATCGGGTATCTATTGGGGGTGTTTGGAATGACGAGCCTCTGCGTATTCTTTCCGACACTAGGCCTCTCTCTTTTTCTCGTTATCTCGGCGCTCCACTTTTCGGAAGGAGAGAGCAACGCCTCAACTCCCCCCGCCCTCTTCCTAGGCGCCGCATTAGGAGTCAGTGCAATTCTTCTTCCGATCGGTTTGCACGCTGCGCAGGCCCAAAGCTACATGGGATACTTCGTACCGCCAGATATCTTCGCCGCGTTATCAGAACCCCTTCATATCCTCTCCTGTGTCGTCGCTACACCTCTCGCCGGATTCCTACTCCTCTCTCTCCAGCAACGAAGAGATGAACAAAGCGAGAATATCCAGCGAATCGTATGTCTCATCGGTTGGATTATCCTACCGCCACTCGCTGGATTCGCAGTGTGGTTCATCGGGAGGCACTCGCGACAACACCTCAAGGCGTGTCATGAGGTGTTCTCTCAGCACGGGACTCGAATCCCGTTGGACTTCGCGGTTATTTCGGCTCTGGCCATTCTCGGGCTGCTTCCCTTCGCCCTCTACTTCGACTTTTCTCGAATCGAGGAGCTCTTCGCTGCGTCTCTGTGTCTCATCGCGGGATTGACCTTGCCCCACATGATTGTATCTCATCGAATGAAAGAGAGCCTCAGCTTATGACCATGTCTCTCAGCCTTACGTGAGCGGGGGCAGTGCTAGCCCTACATACGAACGGGGGACTCCTCTCCCGGAAGCGGTAATCCTATAAGCGCGGGAGGTCGTACGACAGTTCCGTGCTTTGCGCGAAAGAGATGGATGCCGAGAAATCAGAGCGAGTCCACCTCCCGGCTCGCGGGAGATGGACGATCGTACCCTCTTATTGGAATACCCCCTGTACCGTCACCTTTGTTACCGAGCGCCCGTTGGTTCGAGCTCCCGCGGCGTCGGTCAACACAACGATCGTCGTGATCTCTGCTTGCGCGTTGCATCCGAGCTCAATAGGAGCGCCGTTGGCGTTCGCCGTGATCTGCAACACAGCTGGATTCCCCGCAGTGGGAGCAATCTTTGAAAGCCCCGAGACGTTTGCCTTGGAAAGGTTCGCGACGATCGGCTTCTTAATCAAGATCCGAGCCCCCACGAACGCCTGTTTGTACCCCTGCGCAAGGTAGGTCTTCGTCGCCTCATTCGAGATCACCGCGCTGAGGGTTCGCGCTGACGGGAAGAGACACCGACCAATCGGCCCCTTCGTCACGGCCGGAGTGGCGGCCTCCGCTCTCACCATTCCACACACACCCGCTACAACCACAACACCAACCGCCGCGATAAAACGTTTCATAGACCCCTCACATACCTACAACCGTCACAATTGACGTACTGGGATTATGCAGGTCAGTTCTAACGAATATGTCACAAGGGGGTTACAAAACCGGAACGGAATGGGGCTTATCAAGCCAATCAACGAATTTCGCCACATAATCAAAAGATTAGCCGTTCAAAAAGTGAAAAAGTCATGCCCGACACTGAGGGGTACCAACTCGCGTCAAAGGAGGAGCGGCCTGGCTCCCCTGATCGCGCCGGCGATAAGAAACGCTCGCCGCAAGTAAGCGCCCTTAACTACCCCCCTGAGCCGTGTCGCTCTTCTTCCGAGAGATCGATCGGATCTGTTTTCGCGCAACCTCCCAGCCGAGGGGAGTCAAGGCAGAAGCGGGCTTGCTGCCCAAGGAGCCGAGAGCGTCGGTGAGATACTCCAGAATATTGATTCGGTTCATCTTGCAGATGCAAACAAGGGAGTTAAACATAGCGACCGTATCAGCTCCGACCTCACTTGCCGCAAATAACCAATTCTTGTTAACACCGACCACAACCCGCACCTATTCGCCGATGATAAGGGATCGGCGATACCCCTCCGCCGGTTCATAAGAACCGTACCCCGCTATACCCCGCATACCCCGCAGTAGAGCCGGAGG
>JBDLRS010000121.1:0-19263 GCA_039799965.1 Pseudomonadota bacterium | reverse complement strand
ATTGAAAAGACAATCCAACTCATGATACCTACCATACGTCGCTTCGCTCCGATCGGCTCATATCGGAATAAGTGATCGGTTCATTTCGGAATCGGTGATCGGCAGCGTCGGAATGCGCATTGAATCGAGGTTACCGGTCGGTTCGTCAGCGAAGAGAAGCTTAGGGTTATTGACGACCGCTCTCGCAATCGCTACCCGTTGTCGCTGACCACCTGATAGCTCATTTGGTCGATGATTCATGCGGTCTTTAAGTCCAACGAGGTCGAGCGCGGCGACAGCGCGCTCTCGCTGCTCCGCTTCGCTGATGACCCCTCCGGAGTTCGCGGCGTAGACGAGAGGCATCATCACATTTCGCAGCGCGCTAGCACGAGGCAACAGGTGGAAGCTCTGAAACACAAACCCCATAAACCTATTTCGCAAAGCCGCGCGCTCTGTGTCCGATAGATTTTCGACCGGCTCACCGTGGAGGAAGTACCGTCCACTCGTTGGCTTATCGAGGAGGCCCAATATATAGAGAAGGGTGGATTTGCCACTTCCGGAGGCTCCGGTGATAGAGATAAATTCACCGGGCTCGACCGAAAGATTGAGGTTACGAATCGCCAGGATCGTTTCGCTCCCTCGAGTGAAGATCTTGGTGAGGTTCTCAGTTGTAATGAGGGACATACTCGTACCCCTAGTTGACGACCGAGACTCTCAGGCCATCAGAGAGCTCAAACTTATCGGAGGGAAGAACAACGCGATCCGCTGGGGAGATTCCTGAGACGACCTCACTCACAGTATAGCCGTAGATTCCTATCTTAACCGGCGCCTTTTTGAGCTTCGATCCATCGAGAACGTAGACGTAACGCTCCTCACCCCTTCCTAGCAACGCCCTCGATGTAACGGTCACAACATCATCTTTCGTTTCAGTGATAACCTCCACATCGGCCGAAGCGCCGGCCGGTAGGATGAGCCCTTCACTGTCGATCTCAAGTTCGATCTCTGAGGTTCGATCCTGCTCACGAATGCTACTTACGAAGGGAACAACCTTACGAACCCGAGCCTTAAACGGTTCTTTTCGAATAGCGAGTATCTTCACTCGGGCCGGTAGTCCCACCTTGACTTTAGGGAGGTCCACCTCATCTATCTCCGCTCGAACGTATCGAGGCTTTACATCGACGATCCGGATCGGCGCTTGTGGGATTACCGCTGTGATTTGCGAAAGCTCTCCTACCTCAAGGTTTAATTCGGCGACCATCCCATCGTAGGGCGCTTTAATGAGACTCTTGTCATACGCGGAAACCGCGGCGTCGTAACTAGCGCGAGCTTGGGTCACTCCACTTTGCGACATCGCGTCGCTCTTGCTCAACCGTTGAGAGCGTTCATATTCCTCCAGTGTTGATTGGAGGCGGGACCTCAGGTCATCGTTCTCGACCTGCGCTAAAATCTGCCCCTCTCGCACCGAATCACCGAGCTTAACGTTCACCTCTTTAACCCGTCCTACGGTTCCGAAGGCGAGCTCCGTATTACCCTCGGCGCGAACGGTACCAGAGTTTACACTTGAAACGGTCGCCTCTACGTGAGCTCTCGCAACCGGAGCGACTCGCACCTCAGGTTTTCCTTTGCACCCTGCAGCAAAAAAAATAACCACGCAGAGATTGGCACCAAACGATGCCACCTCGCGCGTGGTTATAGGCTCTCTGCTCAGCGACGCTGAGCAAGAGGAACGACTACAGAGACTTTTTGATAGCAGAGACAGCAGCGGCGTAATCAGGCTCCTCAGCGACTTCAGTAACATAGTCTACGTGTACCACCTTTCCGCTCTTATCAACAACAAAGAGCGCACGAGCGAGGAGTCCGAGGTCCGGGAGCTCAACGCCGTATTCCTTACCAAACGCGCGGTGCTTGTGATCACTCAGGGTTACGACGCGGTCAACGCCTTCGGCAGCACACCATCGCTTAAGCGCGAAGGGAAGGTCACGGCTAACCGAGGCTATAACAACATCTTGAGAGAGCGCGGCCGCCTCTTGGTTAAACTTCTTGGTCTCGACGGCGCATACGGGAGTGTCGATGCTCGGGATAGCTACAAGCACGAGCACCTTGCCGGCGTAGGTCGCGTTGGTCACATCTGACATATCAGGAGCGGTGAGCTTGAAAGCTGGTGCCTGCGTTCCTTCTTCGATGCATCGGCCCTCGACTTTGAGGGGGTTTCCTTTCATGGTGATCTTTTCGTTGCTCTTTGCCATACCTTCCTATCCGCGAAAATTACAATCGGCGATTGTTCTACTATGCCACGCTAGCACCTACAACTGCGTTCGCTCACCTACGCGCTCTGCGCCAATTAAACCGCCATTCTGAGTTTGCACACCCATAACGATCTGCCTCGACCTCTTGCTGAACCAGCAATCAACACCTTAGCTCACCACTTTCAATTCTCGTTCTACATTGTGAACTAAAAAACCTTTTGCAGCATCCAACTAGGAACATAATCAGGCCCGATCTAGTGGAGAGGGGGACGATACGCTATGGCAGACATGATCCACCAAGGACCGCAGAGCACCGATCCGACCAGGGGGGACCGAAGGGCACAGGGACAGAACACTGACCTCTCTCAACTGAGTGTCTCCGCCCACTTTGGGGAGGCGGGGTCGCCCCGCTTACCAACTCACACAAGCGCCTCAGTGACCCAGCGATGGCGCACGAAAGCATTTAAGTCGGGAGCGACCATAGAGGGCCGCTTGCTGGCAGGAAAGTTATGAACACCGAAACACCTCACGAAACATGGGAGGTTAAACTTTCAGGGCCAACCTCCCTGGATACCCCATCTGTGTGGTCGCTGCTGAATCCCTGGAGCAAACCTGAGTGGAGAGAGATAACGATCCAGATGCGTGTTGGAAGCGAGGATTGCCCCGATTGGAACCATGTCAATCTCTGCATGACCGCCATTCAGGATCTGATAACGATGGCGAACGGCACGATTTCTAACGAGGTCCTGGCCGCGTTACAAGCTCACCTCGATGTTGTCGAAGTCAGAACCTTGCGCGGCCCACCGCGACGCTGAGAAGAGAGCTCCTCGAAAGATGTTTGCTCTCGGGAACTCACTCTAGAAAAATGTCAACGCGGCCAACAGGGCTAACCCCACCACGAACGTGAACGGGATACCCACTCGGAGGAAGTCCCCTACTCGATACCCTCCAGCTCCCGTGACAAGCATATTAGATCGGCAGCTCGTTGGCAGCATGAATGCAAGTGCGCTTCCAAGCGTTACCGCGAGCAGAAGGCTCAATTGGTTTCCACCTGTGTACTTCCCCAGCCCGATAGCGATGGGGCCTAAGAAGATAACAGCGACAGAGCTATCGATAACCTGACTCAACAGGCTTCCAGCGCAGAGAAACGCCAACAACAGGATTACCTCCGGCGTGGCTGTTGCGACGTCCGCGAGAGCTCGCGCCGCTACTTCTCCCGAGGTCATGTTACCAACTGCGTGCCCGAGTGGAATTATCAACGCGAGAAGGAACACGACCCGCCAATCTATCTCGCGATAGACCTGCTCCATCGTTATCGCGCCACAGAACACACACACACATGCCGAGATGAAGGCGGCCTCATGAACCGCCATTCCGGTAACCAGCGGCGTAAACATGAGCATAAAGAGAGCGATCAGCGCAAAAAGGGATCGAATTGAGAGTCGAGGCGCTTGGCGATGGTCAGAGAGCAAAAGGAAGTCCGGCTCCTTCGCCAACACGCTTAAGCTCGTTCGAGCACCTTGTACCAACAGCGCGTCCCCGTACATAAGCGGAAGGCTCGATGAGAGCGACATCTGCGCCTTGCCATCACGCCAGAGCGCGAGAACCTGACAGTCGAACTTCTCCCTGAAGTGAAGGTCCGCCAACGTCTTACCAATAAACTCGGAGCGAGGGGTCAAGACTAACTCGACGATCCCTACATCAGCGGATTCAAGCTCATCGGTCGCCGCCTCACCCTCAAGTACAAGGGATCCCAACGCCGCTCGACGCTGAGCCTCCTCAAGGGAGCCGCTTGCCAGGTAGACCTCACCCTCTCGAATAACGTGATCAGCCGAGAGAAGCGCTCCCGTTACCTCACCCCCTGGATGAATGACCGGCACATCAAGCCACTCCACATCGGTGCCGTTCACAATCCGACCAAGGATCGCCAATTTGGTCTCATGGGAGAGCCGATGAAGGGGCGCACCACTCCACCCTTCAGGCTGCACCGTCACGGCGTGGAGATTTTCCGAAAGGGCTTGCTCTCCTCGTTCGAGGACCTCAAGATCAACATCTACCTTTGGGGAATCCTCCGAGAACTTTCCGATGATAGCCCCAAGGACTTTATCCCCTTTGTGCACGAGAGCGTCGAGAAACCAGGATGGCGGATGAGCCTCCCAGGCGTGGTCGTGCGTTCCACGTTCGACCGAAAGTGGAACGACACCGGTTGACCTGAGCAACTCACGAAGCGATATCATCCGCGTATCGAGGTGCACTTCACGGATTGAATACGAAACGACCTCAGCGGACTCAGCCAGCTTGCGAAGCGTTGCGCTTGGAACTTCCGTAAAGGCGAGCCCTTTCAGAGCCGCTACCTCAGAGAAACGCTCTGGGTTTCCCCGAACCAGTATAACATCCCGCGTGTGTAACTTCTCCGTCGCTTTCGGAGAGAGAAGTTTTCGTCCAGAACGAATAATAGTAACAACCACCCCACTCACCAGCGACCCGAACCGCAGATCACCGAGCGACCTTCCATCCACCGAGCTCCCCTCGGGCACTCGTACCGAGAATAACCGATCTTGCAAATGATAGAGGGAACGCAAGTCGGTAATGCGCCGGGTCAGTCGCTGGGTCTTTCGCATCGGGAGGAGATTAATACCGAACGTGACCATAAAAAGGATTCCCGCCACCAACGCCGCCGCGCCGTAAGGGGTAAAATCGAAGAACGATAGGCTAGCGACCCCGCTCTGGCGCGCGAGCTCGGAGGCTACGATATTTGGAGGAGTTCCGATCATCGTGAGCATGCCCCCGAGGGTCACCGCGAACGCGAGCGGCAAGTACAGTCGCGAAGGAGGGATATCGGTCTCATGCGAGAGCACCGCGACAGCCGGCATCACGAGCGCCGCAGCCGATATATTGTTCATGAACGCTGATAAGGAGGCTCCAACGAGCATAATAACGGCGATTGCGACCCGCTCGTTTCCGCCAGCGTAACCTCGAATCCATCGAGCCATAGCGTCGCTTACGCCGGTAGCTTTTAACGCAGAGGCCACGAATAGCGTAGACACCATCACCACAACAACCGGGGATGAGAAACCTTGGAAAGCTTCCTGAGGGGTGACATACCCACCCACCATCAAGATCAGAAGCACTCCCATCGCGGTAACATCCACCGGCAAGCGCTCCGTAACAAAGAGCCCTACCATGAAAAGGATCAGGACGATCAGTCCGAACGCGTGAAAACTGATACCAAGCAGCTCACCTAACATGCCAAAGTTCTCTTACGCACAATAATAGCGGTCATCAAAGAGTGACGAGCCCGGTTCGATCATCACGCGCTCATTCACAGCGAGTCGACGAAGGATCTTAAATACGGTCTCAACCTCATCGGGACTTCCAACTCCAGCCGCGATCTCATCGACACCTACTGGCGCACCAGCCGTGCGAACAACGGCAACTACCTTCTCCTGAAGAGCGAGCACCCGTGCCGCCGCTTTCTTGCCGGCCTCAACACCTGGCTGGTGATACGCGTTTACATTGATCAGTGACGCGTAGAGACCAACGGCGCGCTCAAAGAGCGCGATCAACATACCCACTGTGCGCTCGCTCACCTCAGAGACCGTAACGGTAACGCTCTCTCGGTCCTTTTCAAAGAGAGCCGAGCGAGTCCCGAGAAAAAAGCCCGCAAGGTAATCGCCACTCGTCGCTCCTGGCTCAACTTCGAACCGTTCGGCGTTCAGTTTTGCGAGGGGTGCGTTCGCGTGAGTGCGTGGCGAACGGTCCTTGAGTACCTCAATAAACACGGCGAAGAAGTTGTGCAGTCCATCTCGAAGTTGCTGAACGTAGGCGTGCTGGTCTGTGGAACCTTTGTTTCCATACACCGCGAGACCTTGATTCACGACAGATCCCGAGAGATCTAACTCTTTACCGAGACTTTCCATGACGAGCTGTTGCAGGTATCGGCTGAAGAGCTCGAGTCGATCTTTGTAGGGCAACACAACCATATCCTTGCTGCCCCTTCCGCACCCACAGTGATACCACGCCAGCGCCAACATGGCGGCTGGATTTTCAAGAGTATTGGAACGCCGCGTCATCTCGTCCATATCAGCCGCGCCATGCAAAAACTCGTCGACGGAGAAACCTTGCAGGGCAAACGGCACGAGACCGACCGCGCTGCACTCACTCGTGCGACCGCCTACCCAATCCCACATCGGGAATCGTGCGATCCATCCCTCGGCTTTAGCTATCGCGTCCAATTCACTCCCCTCACCTGTCACCGCAACACAATGAGACGGGAAGTCGAGACCAGCAGCTTGGAAAGCAGCCTTTACCACGAGTTGTCCGTTCCGAGTTTCCTTGGTGCCCCCGGATTTGGATATGACCACAACTAATGTTCGCTCAAGACTCGGCAGCGAATAGAGCGTTTTGGCCATTCCATCGGGATCGGTGTTATCGAAGAACGAGATCGTCATGGGATCGACAACGGAATTGAGCGCTTGATTAACGAACTGAGGCCCAAGGGCCGACCCTCCAATTCCGACAACCAAAACGTGCGAAAAGGTGACACCTGGTCTAGGGGCGATAGCGCCGGAGTGAACATCCGCGGCAAACCGCTTAATCCGAGCGATGGTGGCGGCGATCGCGTCGCGAATCTCGCTCGTCGGCGCAAGCTCGGGAGCTCTGAGCCAATAGTGTCCAACCATCCGGCCCTCATCCGGGTTAGCGATTGCCCCTTGTTCAAGGGCACTCATCGCCTTCAGTGCGCTCTGCATCAGCGGCTCCATCCGCGAGAGGTACGCGTCGTCGTAGGAGAGTCGACTCGTGTCGAGCGAAAAACCAGATTCCGCATCATGAATAAGTCTTCCCTTGAACCGTTCCCACAATAGCACTGTATCCATCGACTCCTCCTGTTCTCTTACAGACCCGCACCTGCCGTTTCTAGCAGTGTGATGAAAAAAGATTCCGTCGTGATAATTTTGAGAGTTTTGACGACACGAGGCGGACACGACGAAAAAACCGGAGGCGTATACACGACTCGACTGAGCTCGCCGAGGTCTAAGATACGTTGAGGATTCTTTCGGCAGCTCCAACGAAGTTGCAGTCGAACTATCGAAATGCGCAACAGGAAATAATTTTTCATCACCCTGCTAGGATCATACTGACACCACACACACGCTTGTACCGCACAACGTCATCGGGGTGAACTATTTAGCTCCAGATACTTAAGCTCCCTACGCAGTTCTCCGACCCTACCCTGTGGGGGAGTCCTTGCTCCTCCGGCGCTGACCGGTCGCATACTCATGGACCAGAGGACGTATGGTACTACCGGTCCCGTTGGCCCGATGGGGAGGGGCTGTTTGGTTCGGCAGATATTTTTTGGTAGGCACTAGACCGGATGCGCAGAGAGCACTACAGTAAGCGGCCTCACCCTGAAGAGAACTCAGGGAGTTATGCCAACAGCGTTCCTAAACAACATGGGAGCGCCATTAGGTTACTGGCGGTACAAAGATGCCATAACCTCTCAGGTCAATGTGCCGTGGGTGGTAGGCGTCGCAAAGGATGAAAGACCACCAGCTCGGCCACTGTGTAGGGGACGTTAGTAAAGGGTATGTTTAAGGAGAACCTCGTTTTTCTTCGAGAGTTTTTGCTGGAGTTCAAAACTACCGGCGCGTGCTTTCCAACCTCTCGCTGGGCGGCTCAAGCCCTCATAACGCCACTTCGTGCCCCTAAACGTGGCTCCAAGAACATCCTTGAACTTGGTCCTGGTACTGGATCGGTCACCCTTCCTCTCGTCAAGGAGATGCGACCAGGCGATCACCTTACCATCTGTGAGATTAATCCTCGGTTTATGAAGAGCCTCAAGGAGACCCTTGAGCGGGATCCCCACTACCAACGCGTACGGAACCAGGTTTCATTCTTCTTGGGCGCGGCTCAGGACCTGCCGAACGACAGAGCATACGACATAATCGTTTGCGCACTTCCATTTGTTAATTTTGATCTCGAAACTGTGCAATCTATCTTTTGTAAACTGCGCGAGATCAGCTCACCGGACACGTTGATGACGTACTATGAGTACATCGGTGTTCGCAAGTTTAATGAGACCGTTGGCGCGCCGGAGAGAAGAGATCGAGTGGCGCAGGTTCATGAATACCTCAAGGACTCAGGGTACATCAGCTATCTCAAGCGTGAGCGAGTATGGCTCAACCTTCTTCCGATAAACATCTACACGGTTAAGCCTGCGGCATAGCTCAGTCTCTTGAGCGGCGACCCGCTACCTCTCTTGAGCGGCGACCCGCTACCCCTCGTTAGCTGAGGATGCTCCGAGGGAGCTCTACTTGAGCGATACAACTTTCCCGTCGCTCTCTGCGCGCGCAGGTCGTCGACCAACGAGCCAGGATGGAAGAGAAGGAGCAACTCTGCCATACGGACCGCTCGCCACGTAGAGAAACGCTAAGCTAAGCAGACCGATTGGGGGAGAATACCAGCTCAACGCGATGAGTGCGCCGATGAGCAGACGGCCTTTAAGCTTAACACCAGCGAGCTTGAATTGCTTAATGCTAAAGAACTCGATGGTGGAAACCATGAGATACCCCATCGCTAACATCACCCCCGTTCCCAACACCGCCATAAGCAACGAATCATGCTCATACGGCGCGGTGTAAATTACAGAAACAACAAACACTGCGGCTCCAGGCGTAGGTAATCCGGTGAAGCTCTTTAAATTCTCGGCTGAGATATTGAAGCGCGCGAGTCGACTCGCCGCGCACAGCGCGTAAAAAAAGGTTACCGCGACGCCGAACTCATCCGCTCGCGAGTGGAAAGCCCAGTGATACATCATCACCGCGGGGGCGAGTCCAAATGAAACAACATCCGAAAAGGAGTCAAATTCGATGCCGAACTTGGAGGTGGCATTGAGTCGACGCGCCACCCGTCCATCAAGACCATCAAGCAAAATGGCGATAAGGACGGCGACCACAGCCTTCTCTAACCGCCCGGAGGACGCGTACATGATCGCGAGAAATCCGCAAAACATATTACCGATCGTCACCGCGTTCGGGACCGCGTATCGACGACGATAGAGAACATCTTGCAATTCTTGTCGGGTTATCTTTTTATCCGCCACGTCTGTACCTTTATCTCTCAAGGATAACTTCACTTTTTCGAGTCATCCGAATATCTAAAAAACGATGGGCCGCCGGATCTCGCCGAGGCTCGGTGACAAACCGTAACCGTACCACAGAGGAGAAGATATTTTCGAGTGTTTCAGGCACGCCAGCGCATACAATCGTAGCACCTCGGGAGCGCAAGTCATTGATACACTGTATTAAGAGTAGTTGATATGCCGCGGTAGTACCAAAAGGCGCATCAACAAGCACTAGATCGCCATCCAACGCTCCCCTTCGCGCCTGGATACTCCCGAAGGCGCCCAAGGGTGAGAGGAATCGCCGAAGAGCTGGAGGTAGCCCACGCGTGGCGTCCCCGAGCGACAGAGATGTTTTGAGATCTTCAGGCACTCGGTCAAGAACAGCTATCAATTCGTCATCCGCCCACAGCACGGTAGCGGTCCTCTCCAAGGAGCTTCGCATCAGATCCGCGAAACTAACGTTATTGACGACAACATCCCCCACGAGCCTGTTAAAGAGGCTTCCATCACATTGCGAGCACCGATCACCCTCAAGCGTGGGAACACCTTTGCAAAGATCGCACCGGTGCCGAGATCCGCTGGGAAGGAACTCATCCTTAGAAAGTCCTCGCTCGCGAGCGTGTCGGGTCCGGGCCGCCTGCTCAGCTATCTTCAGCGCGAGACCAAGTAACTCCATCACGGTCTCCCCGTCAGAGGAATCTGCGTGAATGTGATGACATCTCTTGAGATCGCCAAACGATCCGAGGTGGGGGAGTTTCTTTCGCTTTGAGAAGCGTCGCGATATCTCCCCCAGCAAGAGACTCTTTCCTACTCCCGGCTCCCCCTGAATAACGGTCATTTCACCAATATCAAGCGACAAAGTCGGGATCGATAGAGGCCCGATCATCACCTCTCGAAGGGTAATCACGCGATCCGTAGTCCGCGCTCGTGGGAGAGCCTCGGCGGTCGCGCTATTCGGACGGAGCACTCGTACCTCAGAGATGTGATTACGCTGCGTAAGTGAATCCAACCAAGCATTCGAAGCGCCCAAATCGCCACCATCTACGACAAGCTCAACATCAGAGAGCGATGACAGGCGGGCCGAGGCGATGGTAGCGAGAACTCGCTCACCCTTTGAAAGAAGCGAGAGAGGTGCTCCGATCGGATACTGCGACAGCCCCTCATCACATAGAGCAGCGAGCCTCGACCGAAGGTCAGAAAACTCGACACCATGCGAGAGCTCAA
The DNA here is from genome assembly GCA_039799965.1 of Pseudomonadota bacterium. GTDB lineage: Bacteria > Bdellovibrionota_C > UBA2361 > UBA2361 > OMII01 > OMII01. The sequence continues at coordinate 8,691 of JBDLRS010000121.1, read as the reverse complement.
CGTACTCCTTCAGGTTGTGAAACGTGAGTCGCGCGGCGTCCTTGAGCTGGGTTGCCCCGACCTTATACCGAGCAAGAGGAGTGCTCCGCCCAAATGCATCGCAATCTTCACATGCGACGAAACGATCGTCCTCCACCACCAGCCACCCTTCTCCACGACATCGGGCGCACGGCGGGGAGTCCTCCAGTAGCTGCCTCGACGCGAGGGGATGGGAACCACCACACGAGGGGCATCTCCATCCCCTGAATATCTTTTGGAGCTCAACTCCACGCTCACTTCGAGAAGGGTACCGCATAAGACGAAGAGCCCCCCCTCCACGAGAGAGCCACCGTTCAATCTCCGTCGAAATCAACTGACGATCAGAGGCGGACGCGATAGTGAGAACCGGCTCCCCCTCTCTTCCATCGATATCATCTTTACGAACGAGCATCCCTTCGATGACCGTTCGCTCAACATCGAGCAGTTCGCACTGTTCCTCCAGAGAGAGCCCCTCCTCGATACCGTCGACAACGACGGCGACATACCCCTCCTCAGGCCAGCGAGCGTCGTCTAACGCTTCGGAACGGGTCGTTAAGAGATCACAATCAACGCAATGGGGGCGCGCCTCTTGAAGAAAAAAATCAAACACAGCCTCATGGAGGCCAAAGGCCGTTACCAGAGAACGGGGCATCCTTCCGAGGGGGGTTTGCGAGATGGCAAGCCGGCCCTGACCACGGTCGGAGGGAGCCACCATCACCACATCCCTGCCGGCCTCCACCTTGCTTAAACCGGAACCGACCCGAAGGTAGTCGTCATCCGACATACAGGTGAAAGATCGCTGTGGGAGGTCGCAATCGATACCTTTACGCTCTTGCTTCTTTCCCTTCGTCATAGTCATTGGTACCTTATCAGGACAACGTTACGTGTGCAGGGCACTCCTCCGAAGCCGGGAGAGGGTACTACACATGCGGTCGAAGCACACCAATCGAGGTTTTCAACACGTATCAACAGCCCTGGCAACCTGTGGAAAACCTAATCAAAGCACCGGAAAAACACAATAATAAAACGCACCTTCGGGGACTGGCGCAAATCTTTTGTAGAGTTTTCCACAGCTTTGCACATCGACCCGGACTGGGGCCCCTGAGCGGCCGAAGCGTCGTTATTCTCCTCCTTCTCTTGTACCTACTGGTCGGACCGGTGCGAAAGAGCACTGACATCGTCTCTGCCTCCCTAACCTACGCCCTCATCATCGTCATCGTGATAGCCGCGACTGTCGTCGTAGCACACGGCGTAGCGCTTAAAAGATACCTGACCGCTTCGGTCGTCCCGCCCGAGGAACCAGGGGTCTCGGGAGAGGTCCTGCGGGTCTTTCTCGCGCTTCGCGGCACCAAAATACTCCCCCTCTTTATCCTCGATATGCGCCTTCACTTCGAACGCCCCGGGGCTTCCCCGGCACTCGTCAGAGTATCAGGCTTTTCGGAGAGCGATCGGCGAGTTCACGTCGACCTTACCTTCCCTCATCGTGGAGAATGGGACATTCGAGGTGTCGAATGCACGCTTCGGGATGTCACCGGCCTAACCCACTTCTCATGGACAATTCCGCAACAAACGGCGGTGACCGTCGCCCCGGTGCCGACGCACGACTCACACCTCCCCGTGCTCAGCTCCACACAACGTCCTGGCGAGATGCTGATCGACCTCTTCAATCGGCAGGGAGAGTCTTTCGATATCAAGAGCTATCATCCCTCTGACGGAGTGAAGAAGATCGTGTGGAAGGCGTTCGCCAAGCGAGGAGAGCTTCTCTCCCGACACCCGGAAGCCTCGATGACACCCGAGGGATTTGTCGTGATCCTAACGATCGCGGGAAAAGAGGGGGACAAAGCGTGCGCGCGCGTGGTGGCCTACGCTGAGTCGCTCGCCCGCCTCAACCTTGAGGTCATCGCAAGCTGTGAGGGAGCTAACGGGCGTCCAACGGCGCGTTCCCCTGAGGCGCTGCAAGAGCTCCTCATCGACTCCGTGTGGGACACCCTCCCCGAACAAGGCGACTACCTGCAGCGAGACGCCGCGTCGCTCTTGGACTATTGCGTCCAACTCACCCCGAGCCTCAAGGTCTCTAAGCTACTTCTTTTCGTATCGGCGGAACGGCTCGCGATACCGGGCCAATCAAGGAGGATTGAGGATCTCGCTGTCTGGCTCAGCGCTCAGGGGATCGCCCCTGTATTCTGCCTCTCGCATCCATCTGAGAGCATTGATCTGAATTCACCATCCAAGCTCGCTAAGCTCTCACGTCTTCTCGTTGCCCCTCAGATCGATGAGACCGCAGCGAATTCCGCTCGCTCCTATCACACATTCTTATCCTCGTGCCTTCAGCGACAATGGGAGGTGCATGTATGATCCGTAGGTGGCTCTCATCGCCAAGCATCCCGTGGTACCGCGCGGTACTCACGTTTCGGTCGCTCGGTGTCGTTCTCGCGGTCGTTCTCCTCAATACGATGGAGCCTCTGGGGACATCGCCTCTCTTTATATCTCTTGCGGGAATTATCGGCGTTGTCGCCTCATCACGCCTTGCTCAAACCCGAGTCACCAACCTCGCATTCTTTCTCGCATTTGGGGCGGTCGCCGCGCTTCTCTCTCTACTCTTTGGCGCTCTCAACTACACACTATCCGGCATCACCCCAGAGTATTTCTCAATCTCTCGGTTCTATCTTCACGCACAACTCGCGCTGATCGCGATGTTCATAACCGCGGGCGCAACATGGTTATTTTGGCGCGCACGAGGAGCGGTAACGGTTGAGGGGATCGCGTTCATGACCGCGGCTATCGCCGTGTTCGCGGGACATCGAAACTACCACTTCGATCGACCGAAGATCATATCATCTCTCGCCTGGCGCCTCGGCATACCACATCTCTCGATGCTGATAGTGGTGGGCTCGGGACTTCTCGCGCTCCTACTCTGTTACCTCTACTTCGCCTCGCAAGCAGTTCGACCCCGAGCTGAGAAGACCAACGTGCAACTCAGTCGTGGTCGTCGGGGGTTCATCTTCTCGACTGCGCTTATCGTCGCGCTCGCGGCGGTGGTCTATATCATTCAAGCCGCGCTCTACCAACATTTCAACACAGCGATGCTCGCCCGAGTCTCTAACGGCGTTGGAATGGGAGAGAACCTGGGCGTAAGTCCGCTGACCTTCCAGTCCGCCCTTGGAAGCACTAACCAACCAGCCGGACTCATCCGACTTGAGGGAGACTACTCCGATAATCCGTTCAGTCCGATGCTCTACCTTCGTGAGAGCGCGCTCTCTCAATTTAGCGGCAAGGAGATGGTATTCGCGGGGCGCGCCTTCGATACCGACCTTCCCGTTGTTTCTCCACAATCGACCTTTACCGGTAAAGAGGACACGGAATTAGCTCCTCGCACCCCTCTCATACAGTCGATCTATACGTTGGCCGACCACGATTCGGCGTTCGCGGTCGACTATCCCCTTTCGATCGTGCAGCTCAAGAATCCCAACCCCTCGCGCTTCAAGGCCTCCTATCGCGCCTACTCAGTCGCTCCTGCATTTCTCCTCTCATCGCTCTCAGGTCTGGAGGTTGGAGACCCTCGATGGACCGGCGAGGTGCGGAGTCACTACCTTCAGCCACACGGCGACAATCGGTACAAAGAGCTTGCCGAGGAGATCACGAGAGGAATCTCAAACCCAGTTGATAAGATCAACGCCCTCACGAACTACCTCTCTCGTACTTCGATCTATACCCTTACACCCAACCACAACGTAGAGCCTCAGGCCGACCCTGTAGTGCCGTTTCTCTTCGGCGACCATCGTGGCTACTGCGTTCACTTCGCACATGCCATGGTGTACATGCTCCGCGCGCTCGGCATTCCAGCGCGCATCGGAACCGGATATCTGACGGACCTAAGCCAAGCGAAGGACGGTCACATCCTTCTGCGGATGAGCGATCGACACGCGTGGGCGGAGGCGTACATCAAGGGCTCCGGCTGGGTTCCTTTCGACGTACAACCTGACCAGGTCGAGAGCCACGCCGATACACAAGTTGACACAAAGCTCCTTGAGGAGCTGATGGGAAGTCTTGAGCCAGGCGAGGAGGTCCTTCCTTCGGACGCCACAAAGGATGAGGCCGGAATGAACGAGCCTGACGAGACCTGGCTTCCAAACAAAGCTGCCCTCCTCTGGGGCGCGCTCGGGGTGGGAGTTTTCTTGGTGCTGGTGAAGGTATCCCTTCGACATGGATGGCGCCTTGCCCCGACCGCCACGAGCAAAGCTCGGTGGGGATACATCTCTGTCGCGTCACTTCTTTACGACCAGGGCATGCGCCGCTCGTTCGGCGAAACCCGTCAACAATTCTCCCTGCGCTCTCCCCAGCGTGCGCTGGTTCCGCTCGTTGATTTTGTAAACTACGCAAGCTACGCGGCCCAGCCATCCCTTGACGCCCAAGCGGTAACCGCTGCCATCGCTGAGGCGCACAAAACCCTCAAGCGGGGTCCGTTGTGGAAGCGCGCCATCACGGCGTTGAATCCTTCCTCAATCACGAACGTACTGGGAGGTGGGACATGGTAACGCGATATCTCTCCCCCCTCTGCGCTCTCGCGTTGCTCCTCTCACCGATTAGGGCGACCGCTCAAGACGCGCGACAAACGCCGCAGCACGAAAAGACGGTCGACGATCCGTTCGATCCCTTCGACATCTTCGGATTTGACGAGCTCGCGACGACGGATGATAAGAACAAGACAGCCGATGAGCTTGTCCGCGAAGCCTCACTCCTTCTCGCCACGGATCGCCCACTTGACGCAAGAACAAAGCTCCTCAAGGCGATTAAAAGAGATCCCAACCAGTACAAGGCATACTATCTCCTCTCCGGTTACTACCTAGTGCACGTCGGTCACTACCGACTCGCGCTCAAGTATATCAGACGGGCTCAAGAGCTCTTCGAGAAAGAGAACGGCCCCCCTCCGTACACCTCACACCTCCTACAACTAGAGCACGGCAATTTATTGTACTACCTCAGCCAGTGTCGACTTAACCTCGACAACTACCGAGGATCGCTCGATGCGCTTGATGAGTACCACAAATACGGTTACCGAGCGGAATGGTATCCAGGAGCACGCTCATGGGTTCTCATGAAACTTGGTCGTGTGCAGGAGGCGATTAAGGTAGCGCGAGAGGGACTACTGAGCGGCGCTGAGGGCGGACGAACCCTCAATATGCTCGGCATCCTCTTGTCGATGAACGATCAGCCCCAGGAATCACTGGAGGTTTTTCGCCAAGCGATAGCATACGAATTCTCACAGGGGACGGATGGACAGCCGGCGACCCCACTCAATAACGCGGGCGAGGTCTACAAAGAGCTCTTCGACGACGTGAAGGCGGAGTCCACATTCCTTCGCGCAACGAGCCTTCCGGATGGATGTGAGCACGTCCTTCCAAGTCTTAACCTAACGCTCCTCTACATCGAACAGTTGAAAACGGACGCGGCGCTCGCCACCATGGACGCTTTCCAACGGTGCATCGCTCAGTTTCCACTCCGCAACAACGAGGAGCATGCGGCTCTCGTAAACCTCGCTCGGGGACGGATCGACCTCCATACCGGTAACGTAGACCGAGCGATTCAACGCTTTGAGACAGCGCTTCAGGGGACGCAATGGTTTGGTAAGATCGGAACGAACCAGGATGACCTGGTCGTTGCCGCCACTATCTCCCTCGCGCAAGCTCTTGTGCGGCACAACAATATCCTACGCTTTCATCACACCGGTACGTGGACCGAATGGCTTGAGCAGAAGGAGACGATCGCGTCAAACTCGATCCGAGCATGGTGGCTCTTGCGACGCGCGAGACAGATTCTCATAGACGATCTTCATGATATCGAGGATCTCACGATCCGAAATACCGACAGTCTTCTTGAATATCCCACACTGGGCGAGGTTCTTGCCGGCTTCTCGAGCTCAGCCCTATCTCGACGAATAGAGGGACAACGCACCAAGGATACGAGAGCTATAGCCGGCGTATTCTACGACGCATACCTGGCTGAGAACGGTCGCTCATGGCTCGCTCCAGGTGCGGCCAACGAGAAGCTTGAGTCTGTGGTACAGCGGGGGCGCGAGGGATTCGACACCCTTCTCAAGACGCACGTGACCCTGCTACGGATGCGGGATCTCTCACCTGATTCCGAGCGCTATCGCGACCTTGCGTACCGCGTGTTTCACACCGCGGCGCCGGAGCTCCGAAACTATGGATTCGCGCTACCGGTCGCCATAGCCCTAGGCTCTGACCCGCACTCATTGCGTTCAGCCCTTGAAGCGGGACCCTTTCGAGAAGCTCCCAGCAAGGCTAATGTATGCTCCGTTACCGCCGCCGACCCATCTACACCTGGGAAACTAGCGCTCCGTTTTTCATGCCCCGGCCAGTCGGGCAAGAATAGATCTGTAGAGGGGAGCTCTGCAGGCGAGTTGGTTAACAAATTATCTGACGCTCTATTTCGAGAGGAGATACGTAATGTCGGTCCAAACTGAAGACTTCACTACAGCGAGCCAGACGGTTTTCAAGCTCTGCTCGGCGCTTGAAAAGGTCATTCGCGGTCGCTCTGACACGATCCGATTAGTGGTCGCGGCGCTGGTCGCCGACGGACACGTGCTACTTGAGGACTATCCCGGCTCTGGAAAGACGACCCTCTCAAAGACGCTGGGTCGCCTCATCGCCGCCGATGACCCCCCTCGTAACAGGTATCCCTCGGTGTCATCAGATCCGATCGTTCCGTTCAGGCGAATTCAGTTCACCCCTGACATGCTTCCCGGGGACGTTCTCGGCGTGAATATCTTCGACCCCAAAGTCGGACAGTTTTATTTCATGCACGGGCCTGTATTCGCTCACGTCGTACTCGCTGACGAGATCAATCGCACGGGACCCAAGGTACAAGCGGCCTTCCTCGAGTGTATGGCTGAGAAGCAGGTCACCATGGATAACGTGACTCGCCCACTAGACCAACTCTTCTTCGTACTCGGCACACAAAATCCACTCGACATTGCGGGAACCTATCCTCTTCCTCAGGTTCAGCTCGATCGATTCCTCCTCAAGGTGCCGATGTCGTACGTTGATAGCGCGACTGAGTGTGAGATCCTAGAGAACTACTCCTCAATTAAAGACGCCTCGATATCAATCGATCCCGTATGCACGCGAAGCGATATCCTTGACGCTCGCAAGGCGTGCGAAGAGGTATACATCGCGGCTCCGCTTCGTCAGGCTATTATCGATATCGTGCAATCGACACGCGGGAATCCGATGATTCAATTCGGGGCGTCGACCCGCGCCGCCCTCATGCTGCAAAGCGCCGTGAAGGCGTGGGCACTTACGAATGGCCGATCCCACGCCACAGAGGATGATCTCCGATATATGGCGCCATACGTACTACTCCATAGGCTTCGCTTCCACGCGGGGGCTGGAGAGCCGGGCAAGGCGCTCGAGGTTCTTATGCAACCTTCTATTGAGAAACTCGTTCGGAGAACCCTTGCGTAAAGGTGGTTTCAGCACCTCTTCGACTTGAAATCCCGACCTCCTGACCTTACCCTCTTGAGGGAACGTTCTCAGAGGTGGTCATGTATATTCGAAAAGCTAACGACCGAGGTCTTACCGAAATAGGATGGCTCTACAGCCGACACTCATTCTCATTCGGCGAATACTACGATCCTCACCATATGGGATTTCGTACCCTTCGGGTCATCAACGATGACGTGATAGCGCCTGGGAAAGGGTTCGGTATGCACGGGCATCGTGACATGGAGATCATTACCGTCGTGATTGACGGCGCTCTGGAGCACAAGGACAGCCTTGGTCACGGAGAGGTCTTGAGACCGGGAGAGGTGCAGGTGATGTCCGCCGGTAGAGGCATTCGGCACTCGGAGTTCAATCCATCACCGCACACCCCGGTGCACCTCATTCAGATCTGGATCGAAACGGAGAAGGAGGGTCTACCTCCCGCGTACGCGCAACGTGAGTTTCCTATCGCGGATCGCATCGACCGTTTAGTTCGAGTAGCGGGCCCCAAGCGAGAGAGGGACAACGCCCTCCTTATTAACCAAGACTCACACGTCTACGTTTCATCGCTCTCCCCATCAGGTGAGGTATCGCACGCCCTCCAAGAGGGACGAGGGGCGTGGATCCACGTCATCAAGGGAGGGTGCGCTGTTAACGGCGTCGAAGTGAGGGGCGGTGACGCGGCAGCGATTGAGAAGCCGGGCACCATATCTCTGTTAGGAGGTAGTGAGGGAGCCGAACTAATCCTCTTTGACCTCATCTAGCGCGACGGTGAAAATTTTCCGTCGTGAGCATTGTAACGTAAATTCATCAGCAGTTGAGGAGCGCGCAGATGGTGCAGGTGGCTCAAAGCACCAAGGAGCTTGAACCTTTCGAAAGGCGCAACTCTAGCACCGTCAGGGTGAACGTTCGACTGAGCTCACACCGAAGTCGCCGAAGATTCATTAAGGCGTAATGTTACAGCACATGTTCGAGCGTAGCGATAATCCGAGCGCCTTTAATTGTGGGTCTTCGTGCAATCGAGTGGGTAGGGCTCGGTGTTATCCCGACGTGCTCGTGCACGTAAACGTGAACGTACCCGAAACAGGCATCATACGGGCTGAAGGCATAGCTTGGAAAGCATGGCTGCAATCCTTGTAAGCAAACGCTTTCCAGCGCGATACTCGTCGGG
>JBDLRS010000120.1:0-29297 GCA_039799965.1 Pseudomonadota bacterium | reverse complement strand
ATTGAAAAGACAATCCAACTCATGATACCTACCATACGTCGCTTCGCTCCGATCGGCTCATATCGGAATAAGTGATCGGTTCATTTCGGAATCGGTGATCGGCAGCGTCGGAATGCGCATGCTATAAAGTTCCCCATTATCGGTTCAGAAGGATTATGCTGCAAGCGGTAGAGATGTAGAGCTTGAACTCAGGTCGATTTGTTAGACCATAAGCTTCCTCAATTATTTTTGAGGTACACCGAGCGAAAGAGGCAAGGACCGTGGCTTCGTTTAAGCCTCCATCTCAGTCAAATTCCGTCAGTTGTGGTATCGCTGATTATTTTCAATCGTCTTGGGGGCCAACGAATGCTAACCAACGAAGTCTGACGTTCGCGTGAAACATCGGTAGCCTCTACGCGTTGGTTGTGAAGGTAATGTAATAGAGAGGTCGAGCCGCATGGTTTGGTGTGCACGCTAGCAGGGTGGTGAAAAATGGTTCCGCCGTGAGCATTTTGAGAGTTTTGACGAAACGAGGCGGCTCCAACGAAGTTGCAGTCAAACTATCGAAATGCGCAACAGGAAATCATTCTTCACCACCCTGCTAGATGAGGAAATATCCGAGATGTCGGATTCGCATGAGCAGTTATTGACACCCACGAAATGAGAGATCGGTCATGGTAAAGATGAAGATGCACAGTCCCGATGTAACGTTCGAGAATATTGCTAAGCTAGCCGAGCTATTTCCTCACTGCGTAACGGAAACAAGGGCTGAGGATGGAACGCTCCGGCAGGCTATCAATTTTGATCTGCTGCGCCAGGAGTTATCGTCTCACGTTGTGGAGGGGCCCAACGAGAGGTATCAGTTAAGCTGGCCGGGTAAACGCGAAGCTCTGCTCGCCGCTAATGCGCCAATTGCGAAGACGCTGCGACCTTGTCGCGAGGAAAGTGTTGAGTTTGAGACGACTAAGAACCTGTTTATTGAAGGTGACAACCTTGAGGCGCTCAAGTTGTTGCAGGAAACCTATCTCAATAAAGTGAATGTGATCTACATCGACCCGCCCTACAATACGGGAAATGATTTCATCTACAAAGATGATTTCAAAGACCGTATTGAAAACTATCTCGTGCAGTCAAATCAGACGACCTCGGTGGGAGAGCGGCTGATCGGTAACACCGAGTCGAGCGGCAGGTTCCACTCGAACTGGTTAAGTATGATGTTTTCGCGATTAAAGCTTGCTCGCACCTTATTAGCGGAAGGTGGCGTCATTTTTCTCAGTATCGATGATCACGAGCAAGCAAATTTAAAGAGGCTGTGTGATGAGGTATTTGGCGAGAGCCATTTTGTCGGGCAATTCAAGTGGAATCGGGTAGCTAAAGCGCCGAGTCTTTCAGAGACGATCCGAACGAAGTACGAATACGTACTGTGTTACAAACGTGGGGAGGTACGAAAGTTCTTTGGGAAGAAGTCGTACAATACTCAGGCTCCTGTATGGCACAATCCAAACAAACAACGGGAGCTTTTTTTTCCGGCCAAATCAATCATGATTCCATGCTCCTTCGAAAAGGGTACGTCATCGCCTAAGTACCAGGTCGAATTACTTGACGATCTTATCGAAGAGAACGGATTCAATAAATTCCCCGCGCGCATAAAAGCCTGCTCCGCGTGGGGGCAAGATAAGATCAATCGCTACATCGCTGAAGGGAACGTTTTTCAAATAAAGAAGGACGTGGGAACACTGTATTCGTTCATGTCGCAATCGGCGGATAATTATATTGCGCCCTCCGATCTCTTGTCGAAGGAGGAGAACGGAGTAGAAAATAATACAGACGCATCCGCTGAGCTGGAGGAGTTAGGTATCGTTTTTTCAAATCCAAAGCCGGTCAGCCTCATCAAGTATCTCGTCAATATGGTGACGTATTCGTCACCTGATGCAATCGTTGTAGATTTCTTCGCCGGCTCATCAACTACGGCACACGCTGTGATGCAGTTAAACGCTGAGGATGGAGGGAGGCGGACTTTTGTAATGATTCAGGCGCCCGAGACCTGTACGGAGAGTAATGTAGCTAACAAGGCAGAGTACAAACTCATCTCTGAAATTAGTAAGGAGCGTATTCGCCGCGCTGGGAGTAAAATTAAAGAGAGAGCTGGTGCGCAAGGGCAATCGCTCGATATCGGCTTTCGTGTCCTGAAGGTCGATACCTCCAATATGAAGGACGTCTATTACAAACCGGACGATCTCAAACAAGCCGACCTGTTCGCGCACGTTGATAATATTCATCAGGATCGAACTCCTGAGGATCTCCTTTTCCAAGTGTTGCTCGACTGGGGAATAGAGCTAAGTCTGCCGGTTGTGGAGGAGAGGTTTGAAGGTAGACGGGTGTTCTTCATCGACCAAAATGCCTTGGCAGCCTGCTTTGACCAGGGCGTTAGTGAAGAGATGATAAAGAAGGTAGCACAACGTAGGCCATTGCGAGCGGTCTTCCGAGACACCAGTTTTAGTAGTGATGCGGTCAGGATAAACGTTGAGCAGATCTTTAAGCTCATCTCGCCCGAGACGGAGGTCAAGGTGTTATGAGGTATATATCCAAGCAGCCGGAAGAGGGCGAGCTTATCCTCTATCAGACCGCTGAAGGAGCGCTGCTAGTTGAAGTGCTCTATGAGTTTGAAACCTTTTGGCTCAATCATAAGCGAATGGCGGAGCTTTTTGGCGTTGATATTCGGACCGTCAGTGAGCACGTAACTAACGTTTGCAATTCTGACGAGCTTAGCGCAGACGCAACTATCCGGAAAATCCGGAGAGTTCAAACCGAAGGAGATCGGGAGGTTGCTCGCGAAATCGAGTTTTATAACCTGGACGCCATCGTTTCAGTTGGTTACCGCGTCAATAGCTATCAGGCAACCCAGTTCCGCATCTGGGCTATCCAAACTCTGAGAGAGTTTATGATCAAGGGATTCGTCGTTGATGATGAGCGCCTAAAGCTCAACAAGCGATTCGGCAAGGACTACTTTGAGGAGCTCCCTTGATATTAAGGCGTTAAGACATGAAGCTGCAATTTAAAAGACAGACATATCAGGCCGCCGCCGTCGAGGCTGTCGTCGGGTGCTTTGCCGGCCAACCGAAAATGGCAGGGATTACATATCGCGTTGATCCAGGTCAACACAAAGATCCTCAAACATCTCTGCCACTTGATGAACTAAGTGGCTTTAAGAATGCAACAGTTGCAATCCCGTTGACTCGTGTACTTGAGAACGTCCAGTCGGTACAAAGGAGGCAGAACCTACCGATCTCGACAGCGCTCATCACCTCCAAGGTTTGCCCGATCAACTTGGATCTTGAGATGGAGACCGGTACCGGAAAGACCTACTGTTACATCAAGACAATGTTCCAGCTTCATCACCAGTATGGCTGGAGCAAGTTTATCGTAGTTGTTCCCAGCATTGCGATTCGAGAGGGTGTCAAGAAGTCGTTCGAAATTACGGCTGAACACTTCTTGGAGGAGTACGGCAAGCGCGCCCGTGTATTTATGTACAATTCAAAGAGTTTGCATGAAATTGAGAGCTTTTCTTCGGATGCGGGAATCAACGTAATGATAATTAACGTGCAAGCGTTCAATGCAACGGGTAAGGACGCACGACGAATTTACGAGGAGCTTGATGACTTTCAGTCAAGGAAGCCGATCGATGTTATTCAAGCTAATCATCCCATACTGATTCTCGACGAGCCGCAGAAGATGGAGGGTAAAAAGACGGTCGATTCCCTCGCAAAGTTCAATCCATTAATGATTCTGCGCTATTCGGCGACCCATAAGACGCAACACAACAAGATCTACCGGCTCGACGCGCTGGATGCCTACAACCAAAAACTTGTGAAGAAGATAGCCGTGAGGGGTATTACGGTAAAAGGATTGACGGGGACTAACGCATACCTCTATGTGGGGGGGATACAGATCTCGACCACGAAGCCTCCGATGGCAAAGGTCGAGTTGGAGATTACGCAGGCTAGCGGTATCAAACGAGTTAGCCGCAACCTTGGAATCAACGATAATCTCTTCGAACTGTCCGGAGGGCTTGAGCAATACCGAGGTTTTGTCATCTCAGACATCGATGCGACGAAAGACACTGTAAGCTTTTCTAATGGTGTTGAGCTTCAAGTAGGGGAGGCAACGGGGGATGTGAACGAGACAGCGCTCCGTCGGATTCAGATCCGTGAGGCCATACGCGCCCACTTTGAAAAGGAGCGAGTTCTTTTTGGTCAGGGTATCAAGGTACTGACCCTATTTTTTATCGATGAAGTTGCTAAGTATCGCCGGTATGACGAGAGCGGGGAAAAGGCCGGTGAATATGCAGAGATATTTGAGGAGGAGTATCAAAGTCATCTACAGGAAGTCCTCACTATGTTTGGCGATGAATACGACCGCTACTTAAAGGGCATACCTGTAAACAAGACCCACAACGGCTACTTCTCTGTTGATAAAAAGAGTAACCGCCTCGTGGATCCGGAATTGAAAAAAAACGGTGACATGAAAGGGGAGGCAGATGACGCAGATGCTTACGACCTGATCCTTAGGGATAAAGAGCGCCTACTTTCGTTCGAGGAGCCGACCCGCTTCATATTCTCTCACTCAGCGCTACGTGAAGGTTGGGATAATCCAAACGTATTCGTCATTTGCACTCTAAAACACAGCGATAACACTGTGTCGCGTCGTCAGGAGGTGGGTCGCGGAATGCGTCTCTCCGTTAACCGTCACGGTATACGGATGGACGATCCTGCCACCGTGCATCAGACCAATGTACTTACGGTGGTCGCCAGCGAGAGCTATAAGGACTTTGTCAATGCGCTGCAGCGCGATATCAGTGAATCACTCTCTGCAAGACCTCGATTCGCGAATAAAGAGTTCTTTGCGGGAAAGGTTTTAAAGACGCCTACTGGTGACATCTCGGTGACTCCGCAACTTGCTAACCAAATCTATCGCTATCTGACCAACAACGACTATACCGATGAAACCGATAGAATAACACAGGCTTATCACGACGCGAAGAAGACGGAGACCCTCGCGGTACTACCCGAATCGTTAGCACCCTACGCTGACCAGGTTTTTCAGATTATCGACAGCGTCTTTAGTGATGCTCAGGTACCCGAGATCCAGGACGATCGCAAACTCAAGTCCAACCCTTTAAGCTCCAATTTTCATGAGCAGGAGTTTCAGGAACTCTGGAGCCGCATCAATCGCAACACAGTGTACTCTGTGCACTTCGATACCCAAGAGCTGGTAGAGAAGTGTATCCGAGTTCTTGATCGAGACCTCAGAGTCGCGCAGTTGGAATATACCGTTCATCGAGGCGAGCAGAAGGATGTCGCAGCGGACGATGAAATTAGACAGGATGATGGCTTTGTACTGCGGGAGACACATACTGAAGCCGAGAAGCAATCAATCCATTCTGCAGTCGAGTACGACCTAATTGGAACCATTTCAACGGGCACGAAGTTGACCAGGCAGACTATTGCGACAATCCTTCAAGGCCTGAGTCAGCCGGTTTTTGGACAGTTTCGAGTCAATCCTGAAGACTTCATCGCCAAGGCGACGAGTCTCATAGAGGAGCAAAAGGCCACAACGATTGTGGAGCATGTAGCGTATGACATGGTGGACAAACGCTACGATAGCGATATCTTCACCCGAGAGAAACCTAAGGCTGACTTTAGCAAGGCACTACCCGTCAACCGACACGTATACGAGTACATCTTCACTGATTCGAAGAACGAGCGCGAGTTCGTTCATCAATTGGACACGAGCGTCGAGGTCGTAGTCTACGCCAAGCTTCCCAAGAGCTTCTATATTCCAACTCCGGTCGGGAACTACAATCCCGACTGGGCCATCGCCTTTCAGGAAGGGACGGTCAAACACGTGTATTTTATTGCTGAGACCAAAGGCTCAATGTCGTCATTGGACCTTCGAAAGATTGAAGGGTGCAAAATCGAGTGTGCTCGCAAGTTCTTCCGGAAGATCGCCTCGGATCAGGTCAAATATGATGTGGTGAATAACTATGGGAAGCTCATGGAGCTTGTTAGGTGAAACCGAGTCCGACGGTCTCGGATAAGGCTTGCGTCTAAGGAGAGAGGGTGGCGTGCCCTTCACTATTAACCCTAGCCGAGAGCGCATTGAGAGTGACAACGCCGACGGGGACAATAAAGATTGGGTTACATGTCATTGAATCGGTAGCCGAAGCAGTTGCCCGAGCCAGCTATTCAGCGTGTTTAGACCGCTTTTCATCGGGTTGGATTGACCCCGGATGGTGTGGTGGCTAATGTCCTTAGCAACCAGGGGGCACGATGCAGGCTATCTCACAGGGAGAACTAGAGCTCGTTCGATTCGACACCAATCAGGTGCTTCGCGAGCTTCAGCGTACCCTGTTCCCTCACATCTCCTCACACGTTACCTGCCACTATGGGATCATTCCCACCCTCGGATTTATCCAGCGGGTAGGGGAGGGCCGACACGTTATCTCGCTGCACTCGATGTTCAATCACCCGGATACACCCGAGCTGGTGATTCGGCACGTCTTAATCCACGAGCTCTTACATATCGAGATCCCTCCACGTGCGATACGGGAGGGGGAGCTTGATCCACGGCTCTCTCGTAAAAAGGGGGGAGAGCCCCAGGAGCCCCTTGGACCTATTTCGCATCCCGCTGAGTTTTGGGTGCGGGAACGAGCGCTTAGCCCCGATCGTAACGTTGCGATGAAATGGATCTTTGAGGCGTTCGGGGGGCGGCTCATGTACCGGGGGCGTGAGGAGGAGATTCGGGTCCGGAAGTGGCGCCGTGAGTTTGGGCGCCGTGTGGTGCGTCCCACGATCGAGGAGATTCGGGCGCAGCTTTCTGAGCAGGATACCGGGTATCCTCTAGAGGACAAGAGCGGAGAGTAAGGCGGTAGGCTGCTCGTCCGATCAGAGGGTTGCGTTTGAATTCTTGCATGATTTCTATCCGCTTACCCGCACCCTTCCTGTGTAGTATAGTCCCCTTGAGGTAAGGAGATCTGGCAAAGCGCTTGGAATGTGTAGTTCCATCGGCTGTGCTCTTCGTTTGTGCGGGAACACTCCCACGGACACCCATCGCGCGCTTGATAGGGATTCGGTTAGCGTCGACAACCAGCAGCACCTCGCCGCGATCGCGAGCTTCGCTCGAAATTTCTCCCAAGCAACTCTTACACGAGATGTCGGTTCTGAGTTTCTGCTCGGCGCAGAACGAGTGGTTCCGATTCTGCGCCAATATTTAGATGGCTAACGAGAGTTTGAGGCGCTCAGCCAACTTCGGGAAGGGCTGCCGAAGGTGCGTGATGCGCTTCGACAGATTGTCGGGGACCTCGACAGAGCATATGCGCGACGAGCGCCGCAGGATAAGGCTATCGACCCTATGGAGTGGTTGCTGGTGGGGATTCACATGGAGGGAGCGCTCTTTGCGCTCTTTCCTGAGCGGTGGAACGCTATGAAGGTAGGGCCCGGCGTGTGGGAGGATCGAGAGGTGCTTCGAAATAACCTCTATTGGACACACGAGGGATTGCGACGCGCCGAGGTTCTGTATGGGGCGTGGAGGGACGCTGTGGGGCGGGTGTAGGGGGGGAGTGAGCGGCGCGAGGTCCCTTGGGCAGCGTACTAACCGAAACGGTTTAGAACATCTTCCCGGCTTCAATGTCACGCAGCTCTGCTATCAGATCTCTTTTCCCAGCGAATCCGCGATGAGCTATCTCTTTCAGCGAATGTTCGACAACGAAACGGTCTTGCTCGGTCGCGTTGCCAAGAAGCGCGAGAAGATCAACGCGGTCTTGTAGTCGTTCGAAAGGATTCTGAGATAGAACCTTCATCGCGATTAAATGACCCAATGAGGCTACTGGAAGAGAGAGCCCGGGGAGAATCTCGATCGCCGTGGATTTTGCGACAATGTCGTATTCAATGCCGCATACAGAGACGAGAATGTCGAGAGGTATGCTCGTCTCTCGAGAGGGGGGAATGAATACTCGCCAACCCATCCGTCTCGTTGGAGCGGTGTGCATGAGAATTTGCGGGTTCGTATAGCCTTTCGTGAGAAGGAGGTCCTTCAGGTTGTCTCGCTGTGCTTCATCTGGCACCGAAACCACGATGTCGATGTCCTTAGTTGTGCGAGGCTCAACGTACACACTTGTCCCCAAGCCACCAACGAGACACCAGGCGATCCCAGACTGGTGGAGGTCGTTTGTGACCCGCCGTAGCTCTGAAAATAGAAAGCTCATGATGGGATGTTTGAGCGAATAGGATTACGCGGCGCGCGGATCCACTCATTGGTTTTAGCTATAAGTTCGGTACGGGAGATGTTGGGGTTCTCTCGGGCGATACGTTGCTTAGCTAATTCAATTCCAAGTTCCATAAGCTCTAACGCAAGAACGAGCCCTCGCGCGTCGGGCTTGCGACCATCAGATGATGTGCGATCGAGAGTGTGTGCTCGGTGGTTGCCCATATGCTCTCCACTATATCACTGGGGAGTCCGTAAGTCATTGCAAAGCAAAGCCTCCCTAGTTTTAAGAGGCATTCCGCCGGGGCAAAGTTGGTCTTGGCTTCGATCGGGTTCTTACTAGCCGTCGATAAGCACGTGAAAGCATTAGGTGAGAGCGACGTCCCGGTGGGGCGAAGATATTCCAGGTGAGCAATCTGTTCAAAGGGGGACTCGGATTCCGTGTTTCAGCCGTGTTCTTATTGTTGGGTCCCTTACGTAAGAACGCTTGAGCCTCTTCGCACGCAACTTTTCCCGTCATTCAGCGATACCTAGGCGGTCGTATTCGACATTCGGAGGCAAGGACTAACATGAAGATTCAGGAATATACATTCGCCCCAGAGGTAACGCCCGAGACACAAAGGGAGTTGCTGGATAGCATCGAGAGCGCGGGATCGTTGGAGGAGATATTTGATGTATGGTTTCTCCAAAAGGGGTACCGGATGGGGCTGGGCATAGCGATTAACGACGACGGGACGCACAACCCCGAAGCGGTTGCACTGTATTTTGACACCAGCGACGGCAAGGAGGTGTGTTCAACGTTCATCTCTCGGAGTGAGCTGGCGGCGCAGTTTCCCGGTCTGGTTCGTTTCGACTCCTTTATTACGGGATGGACGCGGCACGGTATCGATTTTGATATGCTGGAGGACGAGTACAAGAAGTGGATGCAGGGTATGGGGTTCAAGGAGACCTACGCACTTATGGGGATCATCGGTCCTCGAAAGGCAACCATCCCACTGATGGTATCGTTCGCCTTAAGTAAGGGAGGAACGATAGAAGCTCACCATATTAGGAGCAGTGACTACGATCCTGATGACTACCAAGACGACCTGGATGAGGAGGGGATCGACCTGAACGAGTGCTTCACGCTGATTGCTTCGATTCGCAAACATCCGGCGATTGAGAGCTCGCCTCACTCAATATTTCACCCGTTTTACATTCACAAAGAGGATAGTGAGAGCATCAACGAACTCGACGACCGACCAGCGATCGTGTGCTAAGGCAAGGCGCAGGGCGGAGCGATTGAAAAGGGGGGCTAGGTGATTCCCATCTTGGCGATTTTCGCGATAAAGCTCTGTGCCTTTTTCGCTGAGGTCTTGGCGGTCGCGAGAGAGGGTGCAGACCTCACGTCGGGGAGCGCGGCGATCGCTTGAGCAATGAGCACCTGGCGGTCCTTGGTGGCTTTAGCAGGGTGGTGAAAAATGGTTCCGTCGTGAGCATTGTGAGAGTTTTGACGAAACGAGGCGGAGACGACGAAAAAACCGGAGGCGTATCCACTGAGATACGATGAGGATTTTTTCGGCGGCTCCAACGAAGTTGCAGTCAAACTATCGAAATGCGCAACAGGAAATCATTTTTCACCACCCTGTTAGGTCCGGCTCGTCTCAGCGCTTGAAGGGTTTGGGTCGCGATCTTTTTGAGTTGAGAGAGTGAACGAGCTCGAAGGCTCTTGGCGAGCTTTGGCTTCATCTCATACACAACTTTGGCGAGGGTGATGTTGCCCGAGGTCGCGTATTCGACCCCCTCGAACTCGGCGAGGAAAGCGAGGGAGTTTGGGGATCGGAGGTCGACGTGCGCGGAGATGCCTCCGGCCGGTTGTATCACACGGGCTGAGAAAGACCCGCAAAGGGGGCTTTTAGCGGGACTGGAATGCAGGGCTGCTGAGGAACCGTGGGAGCTGTGTCACTGGTTGATACACGTGTTTGATATGACAGGTCAGCAAGGTCATGATGTCGGCCGGGGGCTGGCTCTTTTTTAGAGCCGAGCCTTCCCGACATGTCCTACCTTGCATTAAGGAAGCCTTTTATTATGAAGATCAATTCCCTAGTTCTCGCCTTATCCCTCTCGATGGGTTTTGTCTCAGAGTGCGTTGCTGATGAAGCGATGCTTCGAGTGAGAGCCCTTCGAGCTGCCCGCAAGATGGTTAGGACAGCTCCATCATCCCAGCTGACCGCGATGAAAAACACCAACTTTCAGGGAATATGGGGTGGCCGATACTTCTATACCTCTCGTGGGAGTACCTGCAGAACGCGAGTTGCCTCTTTCGACTTTCGCCATGTGCTGCTGACAAAAGGAGGGTCTGGGTTCCTCTCAACGAATCACGACGGTGATTTTACTGGTCGGTCTCGCGACAAAGGACGCAAGTGGGAGTTCGTAAAAGGCATGACTATAGGTGGGCGGCCGGCAGCGTTGGCGATCGTGTATCAGAGCCTTGCGAGGAATGGTAATTCGGCGGGCACCGGTGCTGCGATTAGCATACAAGGTGGGTGCATCGTTGCGTATGGGGCAAACGCGATAAGGATGGCGAGGTAGGTGCAAGATATCAATCGGAAGCCGTGACCATATCGATTCACAGGTAGCTCCAGATGGCACTCGTCTTTGGGGCAAGACATCCTTTGGCGCAAAAAAGCTGAGATTAAGGGCTAAAGCATTGGTGGTTGTATGATGAAAAAATGCGTGTTGAGTGTGCTGTTGTTAGTATCTTGGCCTCTTAGTGCGTGTGGTGGCGGAGGTGGGGACTCGCCTGGCGGTTCGTGTTCCGTACTGAAAGTTACAAATGGGGATAATTGCGACAACTCTGCAAGTCCCGTAGCTCTTATTATTGCGGAGACGCGAAGAGGGAAGCTTTCCATCTGCACCGGTACGGTTATCGCTCCCACGGCGATTCTTACTGCTGCTCATTGTGTACTCAATCCAAGTGATCCACTTGTAGACGTAGTTGTTGGAGTTCCAGCTGGGGCCGGAGCAGTGTCAAATCGGTCGATAACCAGCGTCAGATACGACTCTCGATATACTGTGCTTCCAGGTGGAGCTGCTGTGTACGATCAAGCTGTAATTCGGTTAGCTTTTGATGCGGGCGCAGTTCCTGTGCCCCTTTTGGGCAGCGATCGGATCGCTCCTGGTGATACTATCACAGTATTTGGATATGGGCAGGATGAGCAGGGCAGAGATCTGTTCACTCGAGTTGAACAGGGCGATTACGACCAAATGCTGAAGGCTGGAGACATGATCGTCGGAGCCTTGAATCCGGCCCGCCTGGTATTTGAGGCGTCTTTCGACTCGACCAATCAGTCGGCTTGTTTCGGAGATTCAGGGGGCCCGGCGATCTTGAAAAGGAACGGTGTGGCGGTCATTGCCGGAGTCGTTAGCTACGGGTCTGTTGGGACCTGCCAGCAAGGGTCCTATGCGGCATTAGGGAATGTTGGTAACGCCAATAATTTGAGTTGGATCCGATCTCAAGTTCCTGAGGCTCAAATAATCAATTAGCCATATGCCTCGTGATAAACAAGTAATAAGTAGGGAAAATATTTATGAAGCAGTTAGTTCTCAAGTTTGTTTTGTGCGCGATATTTCTGTCTGGATGCTCTGTGGTTATGGCCGCCAAGCAACCTGGGAAGAAAGATACAGCGCTCTTTGCGAAAGGAATGCCGCGGTCTGTGATTATAGCCGAGTTTGGGGAGCCGATCGATGTGCATAAGAAAGATAGTAAGTCAGTCGAGATATTTAAATTCGTTCAGGGATATTCCACCGGCGTTAAGGTAGGACGGAGTATTTTTCATGGAGTAGCTGATATTTTTACCCTCTTCTTGTGGGAAATCGCGGCTACCCCGATCGAGGGAATGGCAGAGGGAAGTCAGATGGCATACGAAGTAACATTTGATGCGGATCACAAAGTGGAAACCGCGAAGTTGCTCAAAGACGGCAATAGCAGGTGATTTGAGGCAGTGTTGATCATGACAAATTACCGTCGTCGGCAGTGCTGATTATCCGTGCGGGTCTGCTGAGTGCGGTGAGACAGCAGTATAGCTACTCCGCATCTTGATTCTACGTCTCTGGTGGCACAGAGATGTAGACGAGGGCCTGGACTCCGAGGGGACCGGTCCTCCTGTAAGACACTCCGTTGTCTCGCACGTAGGCCTGCATCTATACACAGTCATTGGTCTGCTTTGGGCGACCGTTGGCCGGATATATTTTTGGCGCTCGTGCACATCCTTCCCTAGCCGGTGGCAGCCGTCACCAGGTCAATAGCGACGCATGAATGTCGAATATGATAGCAATTTTCAATGCCCGAAAATTGGATTGAACCTGTTGAGGGGTCGGTAATTGCTTTATCATTTGACTAGGTTAAGTTTTACAAAGAGCTGTATCCAAAATTTATGTCCTCATCTATAAAGGAATGGGCGGGGTCGGACGACTCCATTTCTGCCACTAAGAGTGGTCACCGGCTTCTTGGGGAGTTGCTACATGAAACAGACACCAGCGAAGGTCTCCTTACTCTCTCTACTCGTTCTTTGTAATGGATGTGCGGGAATTCCGATGGTAGGTGCCGCCGCGGGGGTGCCGGGAGTCGAGAACATCTCGTCGTTTATCGACTCAGAATCCACCACCACGCAATCCTCTTCATCGGATAAAAAAGAGAGTAAAGAGCTGGTGGGCATTGACTCCAAGGTGCCGGAGCTGGTGAATGCGCTTGGATCTGGAGAGAAGCTCGATATCAACACGATAATGGTTGATGATGTAGATGGCGTTGACGAGGCGCTCGCTCGGTCTGAGCGCGGCCGCCTCGCGCAGATACAGGGCGATCTGGGAACCAGTATCTCGGAACTCACCTCCGCGATCGACAAGGTCGAGGAATTTGATAGTAGAGCGTTGGTGAATATCAGAAACCTCGGCGCGCAGGCGGCAGCTCTTGTGGTGAACGATAACATGATTCCTTATGAGCCGGCCGGTTTCGAGAGGGTTCTCGTCTACCACTTCCAGGCGCTGAATTATTTGATCGATGGCAAGATAGAGGATGCGGGCGTTGAGGTCCGAAGAGCGAACGCTGAACAAGAGGCGGCGCTCAAGGCTCACGAGGAGGAGCTCGCCGAAGCAGAAGAAGAGGCTAAGGAGAAGGGCTTCTCATCGTCGGCCTTTCAAGACGGGGTGGCGAAATCCCTGGGAAGTTCCCGCGCCGTCGCGGCTCTTGTGAAGAACTCATTTCAGAATGCCTACACCTTCTATATGTCTGGTGTCGTTCATGAGATTATGAACGAGCCAAACGACGCCTATATCGATTACAAGAAGGCTCTTGAGATTGCGCCCACGAACGGTGTGATTCAGCGAGACGTAGCTCGCTTGGCGAAGAGTCTCTCGATGACTGATGAGATCGGGGAGTTTAAGAAGAGGTTCCCAGGGGCGTTCAGATCCGCAAAAGACTTTGATCGTTCTAAGAACGAGATCATCGTACTCTTTGAGGACGGTGTCGTGCCTGGTAAACAAGCCACGTGGTTCCCAATTCCGATCCCGATTCCGGGTTCTCCAGGTTTGACCTCAATCGCGTTTCCTAACTTTAAAGCATCGCTCGCACCGGTGCATCCGTTAACGGTAAGCGCTGGTGGTTCGCAGCTTGGTCGCACCGAGCGTATCTGCGCTATCGACGCGCTCGCGGTTAAGGCCTACGAGGAGAGCGCGCCATCGATGATCGCTCGGCAAGTTGTGCGCGCAGCGATAAAGGGCGCGGCCTCGTCGCTCGCGAGTCACTACGGCGGTACCTTGGCGGGTATCGCGACTTCAGCTGTTGGCGCCGCCACAGAGATCGCGGACACTCGAAGCTGGAGGAGTCTTCCTCAAAACGCCCAGGTCATTCGCGGCGAGGCGGCTCCCGGCGCAACCCTTACCTTAGCGCATGACGGCAGTGGTGCCCGCGGTTCGGTCAAGCTGCCAAGTGAGCCAGGCAAGCGTATCGTGGTTCGCGCGATACGGCTCGGTTCGAAGCTCTTTGTTTCACACGTGGTAATCTAAGCGCACAACGCGAGGGGGATCTATGATGAAGTGGTTGCTCATGCCGATGGTGCTCGCCATCGTTCCAACGGTGGCTGTCGCGGACAAAGGGGATCACCTGCACCATCCAGTGACCGGGGTTTCGCTGAATAATAGTGTCCCTCAACGGTCAGAGCGATTGAGCGCCGCGATATTTGTTCAGAATCACGCCGGAGAGGCGCTCGACGCGAGCGTTCCGATGTTCCGGGATCTGTTGACCGCTCGGTTGACCGAAAAGGGTTTCGCCATCATGGATGGTCACGATGTCGCTGAACGTTTTCAGGAGACGCAAGGCTCGCCTGATCCGGTTGTCGATGTGCTGCGCGCCGTCTCAAAGGGGATCGAGACGGCTAAGACGGAGACCAGCGTTGAGAGCGTCCTTAACGGTGCCTCTGCGTTGCGTATCGCGCAGATGCTTGACGCTGATTATCTGGTCGTCGCTACCTTCGCGTCGGTTGGGGGTGATGTGAAGACCTTTCATGGTGAGGGAACTTTATACAAATCCGGTAATGAGGTAGTAACTCGCACGTTGCGAACTTCACTGAAGGTGCTTGAGGGGAATAAAGGCTCCACCGTGTACGGCGACACCGTCGTGTCAAAGGCTCGCTACGGGGGAAATCGTCACCTCACCACTGAGAACGATGATGGTGACAACGCTCTTATCGATGAGGCGGCAAACACGATCGCTGACAATATTTCAGCCAAGATTCAACGAATCAAGGATACTGTTGTTGAGCCACAGTCGACGCATAACGTCGAGGTAGCGTCGAACGTTCCGGGTGCTACCCTTGAGGTCGATGGCGCCACGCTCGGAAGCCTTCCAGGTGTATTTTCAATTCGCCCCGGCATTCACCAGGTGGCTGTGTCTAAAGAGCGCTACGTGACCTGGCGTCGAACCGTGAATGTCGTTCCGAATCAGGTTCTCACCGTTACCCTGGAACGATCGGCTGTTGGTGATGATCGAAACGAGAATTCGCTGCGAGTTGCCCGCGAGGATGAGCTTATCCGTAAGACCGAAGAGGCAAACATCGATATCGCCAAGGAGCAAAGCTCCGCAGACGCGTACGCGAAGCGGCAGGTTGCTGATGGCGAGAAGGAGTATCGTAAGAACAGCCATACTCAGATTGAGGGGCCCGTTAACGAACTGAATATCGGACGCTCGGCGGATGCGCTGGTTAAGGTTGAGAGGGAATAGGTATGAAGATCGTACGATACGTGCTTGGAGCGGTGGTTGTCGGAGTGGGATTTGTCTCAAACGCCTCAGCGCAACTGGCGCAGGGTGAGAAGGATACGGCGTTCATCGGTCCGGTGAAGATCAATGAGAGCGTGGAAGAGGCGGCGAAGAAGCGAAAGGACCTTAATGCGCTCAATCAGCTCAGTGAGGGACTGCGAACTGAGCTGGTGACCGAGATAAACCAAACGCGCGTGTTCCAGATAGTGGAACGTGAGCGCAAGGACGACATCGAGCTTGAACAGGCGTTCGCTCAGGTTGGGGTCGATCCGAACGATAAGAATGCAGCTCAGATGATGAAGATGAAGGGCGCGAAGTTCGCGTTTCTTCCGCGAATCGAGGCGTTTCAGGATAGCTCATCCACAACGACCTATTCAGCGATTCAACGAAAGGATGTCTCTCGCACGGTGTGGGTATCGGCCGTTCTCTCGGTTGTTGATACCACGACGGGAGCTCTCCTTCCGGAGTCTCCAAGCGTCAAGGTAAAGCGATCGAACTCCCTGGAGTACGCTCGTATGGGCGCTGGACTTGGTGGGGATGAGTTGATTAATCAGGTCACGAAGGAGCTCGCGCAGAAACTTGCGCAGGAGATCGTAACCATGATGCGTCCGGCCAAGGTTCTTACGATAACGGGTCCGCAGATCATGATTAACCGAGGCACGGAAGCCGGATTCGAGGCAGGATCGGAGATAGAGTTCTTCGCCACTGAGGATGTGAAGGATGAGGATACCGGCGAGGTGTTTAAGAACGAGCTCTCGGTTGGTAAGGGGATCGTTAAGCGAGCCGACGCCAAGCAGAGCTTTGCCGAGGCGAAGGGGGAAAACCTTGGTATCGCCAAGGGATGTATCGTTAAGGTCGTGAAGACGGGTGGGGGGAAGGCGGTTGTTTCCAAGAAGACCTCCGAGCCGAAGCTAAGCGCTGGCTCATCTGAGAAACCGCTCTCGTTTAATTAAGGGGGATGTATGAAAAGGGCTTTAGCGACACTTGTCGTGTTGTTGTGCAGTGGGTGTTGGGGAACCTCCGGCACTCAAACCACGGCGCTTGCGATGAAGGGACCGAATGGTGAATTGACCTACTCAACAAATGTTGACGGGGCCAACCCTCGATTGGCTCGTCATATGATAATCGCGGGGATCAATCAGATGGAGGTAGGGGGGCTCACCAAAGCTGCTGTTACCCTTCAGTCAACGGTATCCGACACCGAAGCGCTTCAGTATCGGTGGGTCTGGTTTGACTCTCATGGCTTTGAGGTGAACAGCTCCTCGCAGGCATGGAATCCACTCCTCGTGTACGGAAACCAAACCACCTCGGTGCAGGGGGTAGCTCCAAATCCAGCCGCCAAGAGTTTTAAGCTTCATCTACGGTATCAAGAATAAATAGTGAGTGAGGGATGCGTATGAAAAAGGTGTCTATACTTGTGCCATGTCTTCTTGTTCTCTCGTTTGCGTCTGGATGCGCCGGAACGAAGGTACAATACGGCGATCCGCAGGCGTTGAGTACGGTTTCAACCGACTTCGGGTCTTCTGACTTGCAACAGATCGCCGCTTCGCTCGTTGACTCGATGCTGACCTTTCCGCCGATCGTCGAGGAGACAAGTCGACGACGCCCTGTCCTGGTAGTAGACCGGGTGAAGAACAAGACGATGCAACACATCGACACCGAGTCGATCACCGATTCGATTCGCGCCCGAATGCTTAGGTCGGGCAAATTCCGCTTCATCGATAGAACGACCGATCAACAGTCGATCGACGAGGTGCGATATCAGCAGGAGAGTGGCTTGGTGAAGAAGGGTTCGGCGATGCGATTCGGGCAGCAGCTCGCCCCGGAGTATATCCTGACTGCAAACTTCTCTGAGATTCAGCAGAGAAACAGCGATACTAAAGATGTGTACTATAAGTTCACTATGAATCTGAAGAACCTCACCACTGGTATCCTTGAGTGGTCGGATGAGAAGGAGATTCGAAAGGTGGCTACACGGTCGACCTTTGGATACTAGCAGGGTGGTAAGAAACTGTTTGCCTGGTGATTGGTCCTGGCCGTTGCGTAGCAAGGAGTGGCTCTTTGTGCCCTCCTCTGTATGAACACCGTTCGCGCCCCTAACTCCCCAACGCGCAAAAGAAGTTCACGAGCTGCATCTGCTCGGGTGTTTGGCACCGAGTTTTGAGCAGGAGTGGTGAGCCTACGATAATCGCGAGTGCCTTGGCTCGCGAGAGCGCCACGTTGATCCGTTGCGTGCTAAAGAGGAAGTCGAGCCCTCGTGGGGTTTCGTTAATGTTTGAAGAGGTCATCGACACGATCGCTACCGGTGCCTCTTGACCCTGGAAGAGATCGATCGTGCCAACCCGTCCGTTGGGGATGCGGCGGATGATCTCCTTCACCTGGAGGTTAAACGGCGCGATGATCATAATGTCATCGAGGGTGAGCTTTTGTGTCACACCTTGTTTATCGGTGAAGGCGCAGGTGAGGAGCTCTTGGACCAATTTCTCAACGAGTTGTGCTTCTTCCTCAGAGCTCGTCGTTGAGTCCTCCTTGTGCTCGCTTGGGACGAAGATGATCCCCGACCCTTGCGTGACTCCTTTGGGAGAAGGGTTGATTATAGCTTGGCGATCATTATCCTTGTGGGCTTCAAGTCTATTCTCGTAAACGTGTTTGGAGAGGAGTGAGCAGATCTCTCCGTGCATCCGACGACAGTTATCGAGGAATACACCTCGATGAGGGGGGATGGTCTTATGATCGCCCAACAGCAGTTCCAGAGCGGAGAGGTGAAGGTCGGCGGGGTGTGTTCCCTGAATCGGCTGAGAGAGTTGGCACGGATCGCCGATGAGGATCAGATTTTTCGCGGAGGAACCGGCCGCCATAAGGTGCGCGATAGACATCTGCGAGGCTTCATCGACGAAGAGGTAGTCCAAGTGGTAGTAGAGGTGCTCGTACGCGAAGGCCCACGCGGTGCCGGCGAGTAAGTTGTACTTCTCCGGATCAAAGCTATCCGACTTAAAGCAGTTCTCGATGAAGGAGGTGTCGCCCTTCGGCTCGTAACACTGTGAGGAGCCCTCCTTGTTGGATTTTTTGACCCCTCGGAAGGGTTGTTTCTCTTTGTGCGCGACCTCATCAACCTCGCTCAGGAAGTTGTTGACCGCTTTGTGTGAGTTGGAGGTAACTCCAACGGTCTTCCCTGCCTTCATCAGAGCGACCGCGAGGCGTGCGCCGTGGTAGGTTTTTCCGGTGCCGGGAGGCCCTTGAATGAAAAGGTAACTTCCATCCAGATGGATGGCCGCGTCGTAGAGAGCCGCACCGAACTCTGGGTGTTGCGCTGAGTGTGGCACGATAACGGGACGGGAATGTCCATCCTTAAAAACGGGATCTCGGGCCTGAAGGATGTCGATCAAGGCAGTGTGAGGGTGTTTTCGTGTGAGGCCATCAAGGTTCTCAAGGTCGAGCTCTCCCATCGCGTCAAGGAATCTATCGAGTCCCTCGCGAAGGGAGTCGGTGAGTTGCTCCGGTTTCTTCGTGATATCGATGTGGTCGTAGACCGTCGCATCTCCTCGAAGTTTGATGCTGATGGTTCCTCGGTACGGGTCTATGGCTTCGATCGTGCCGAAGTCTTGGTCATGGCGCACATCGTGAACGGCGTGCCCCTTCTCAAGCTTGGTTTCTCGGGGAGGAAAGGTGTAGTGCATGAGCCGTGACCGTCCCGATAAGCCCTCAGGCAACGAGGGATCCACGCGGAGATTGGTGAGGGTCTCGACGTGGGAATCCTGCTTCTCAGGGGAATCTTTCAGGCTAAAAAACTTCCACCAGGCAGGCTTCATCTCTCGGCGATAGAAGTCTGAGAGGTAGAAGAGCTTTTCACGTAGCTTTTGCCCTTCGGTATATTCATCGCGAGGAGTTTCGAAGAGATCGTCGGCTCTAAAGACGGTGCGGTATCGTTGAAGGCGCGCCGCCTCAAGCTCACCTTTTGGCACCTCGTCCTCTTTGAGCTTCTTCTCCTTCTTTGGCGCTGGAGGATTGATGGTGGCCCAATCGATCTTGAACTGATTGGCGGCCTGAGCTTTGAGCTGATGAAGCCAATCAAGGAGTTCGATCGTTGAGTCGCAATCTTTACGATTGTAATCGATGATCTTCTGAAGGACTTCGGGGTCTTTTGTTTCGAGATAGTGCTCAAACACAACGATGCTGTCGCCACCTCCCTTAACCTCAAGATCGCGTTTCGCGCTGTAGAACCGCTCAAGATTCTTAATCGAGTACTTCGGCTCAGAGACTCGTATAGCGTTGCGCACAACTTCGTAGAGGTCGACGAACCGCTTCTCCTTGAGGAGCCTATCGAGCTGATCGGTTCGGGATGGGTATTGTGCGCTCATCCGCTTAAGGGCGGCGATCTCATACGGGGAGTAGTGATAGATGTGCGCGTCGGGATAGGTTGTGACGCGCTCAATCATGAAATCCATGAGGTTCTCGTACGCGACGCGCTCCTCAGCTTTGGTAAAGGCGAGGAAGTGTTTGAACCCAAATGTGCGATCCGGATTTCTGAACGAGAAACCGTGGAGATACTCAAGGCCGTCCCGGAGGTTAAAATCCTCGTTCTCAAGAGCTTCAGCCTTGATAAGGGGATCCGCCTCGATGTCGTAGAAGAGGTCTCCGTCTGATTTCGGCGGAAGGGACTTGAATCCTATACCGCCCTGGTCAGGGTGTACGAAGGAGAGGCTCGGCTTCTCTTTTCCAACGATCTGGAGGCGGGCCTGCTCTTTCAGTCGAGTGAAGACGCGGGGGGCTATCTTCGGCGGAATCTCACCCTCGTGAGAGGCGAGTTGCGCCATGGTGGTGACGCCCAGGTTCATCAAACGCTTCCGTTGGGGGCCGGTGATGCGAGCGACCCGAGAGAGGTGGTCGGTTTCCTCCCAGTGGCTCTTACAGTGAGTTCTCCAGTGACAGATGGAGCAGTGCGAGCACGGTTCGGGGGCGATGGAGCTCGGGTGGGTGGAGGTAAGGGTGGCGATAAACTCGTTCTTAAGGTTTTGGTAGTAGGAGTAGTAGTCCGCCACGCGATAGGGGCGAGGGGTGTTCGTTCCATCCACGATGTAGGCGTACTCGGGGAGGGTGCCTTGGATCTCTTGGAGGAGCTCGGAGTAGAAACAGAGCTGAAGCGCGTAGGTTGCTTTGTGGCTTTTGCCGAGCTTGGTGTCGACGACCTCGTAGCTGAACGCGCCGAGTAGTGATGGTTTCTCAACCCGTTTTAGGAAATCGGAGAGCCCCCAGAGATTGTCCTTGGCGAGCATGGCTTGGTACACGTAGGGATGTCCTTCGTGAAGCGTCTTGCTCGTTACGGAGAGCTCGTTAATCGGGTCATGGGGGATCGAGTAGCGGGGCTCAAAGGGGAGCGTGCCGAGCGCGGTGAGCGCGGTGAGGTATCGCTGCTCGTGCTCCTTTCCCTTGCGGGTGATAAGGATCGCTTGATCGTCTTGGGTGGTCTTCTCTAATTTCTCAAAAAGTGCGCGTTTGTCCCTCAGAACGAGGTACTGACAATCGCTAAAATTGCACAGGTCTGTCGCAGTGTAAAAAACGGTGTCGCCGAATTTTTTCATAACGTAGGGTACCTTCTGGGCACGTGAAAGGTGCCTCCCTACGCTACGAATCCAGGTAGGTGGTTGGAAAGAGGCTAAGTGAGTGCCACTCCCTGAAAGTATGGCATGAGCGGTTGATGGACGGGGGACCTTTGTCAAAGGGTGAGACAGGTAGGGAACAAAAAAGGGGCTCGCGAGCCTTCCTTTGCTGCGAGCCCCGTCTCGGTTGTGGGCCCGTAATCGCCGATCCCAGTTGAATCGTTGAAGTATTTTCTAACGGTGGAAGGTGTCGGCTCGAGATCTCCGATCTGCAGCGGGTCGAGCCCCATACTATCGAGCGCTGTCATGACGGTATACATGAGTTTTTTGACGTGATGATACATGATTCTCCTCTCTCTTCCCTGTGACGTTGGGACGTATAGGAGAGACCTTAGTGTCTCGACCTACAGTGCGCGTATGATCCGAGGCTCACCAGCAGCATGAGAGCGGTGTGGCAGTGGAGGTGAACCGTTACACTGCGGCTGTTTGTGATTCGGGCGCTGTAATGGCAGATCCATTGAGCAGGGCTGAGAATTTCTCTCTGCTCGCTCGAAGCGAGAACTCACGCTCAGCGAACCCATGGAGCGTTTCGAATCGCGTCAACTCTGATGGGTGTGCAAGGATCCTCTGGATGGTTTCCCTAAAATCGTTCTCATCCTTGACGACGTATCCTATCCCTTTTTGCGCGACGAATTCCGCCATAATGCCGGTATCGTTGCAGAGAGAGGGGATATTCATCGAGGTGTACTCAAAGAGACATACCGGAATCGACTGGTCTACGCCTGGTTTTCGGAAGATGAACCCGATATCCATCTGGTCAAGGAGCGCGGGGAGTTCTTCGTGCGGGATGATTCCGTGGAAAACTGAGGGGACGCCCTCGAGTTGATGACGAATCTTCTCTCGGTTCCGTCCATCGCCGATCAGGTGGATCTCAACATTAGGAATCCCCTTGAGTAAGGCGACCCATCCGAAGAGGTCCTTTTCGGCGAAGTTTCCGAGGTAGACGAGCTTGAGGGGACGAGTGCCGTCAAACCAACGCTTATGGGTTGGAATGAAGGTATCTGTGTCGACACCGTTTGGAATAACGACAACGTTCGGGTGTGTTATCGATCGCTTAATCCCTTCATTCGCGACCGTAATAGTCGTGGCGGATCGAATAGCGCGCTCTTGCAGAAAGCGATTCGCCTTGAGGATCCTCGCACCAAGCAAGGTAGCTATCTTTTTGGGGAGAAAGTGCGCCAGATACGCGCCGTAATCGAGAAAGGCGAGTGAGTCTCGGAAATCCAACACGATCCAGGGGGTGAGCTTACTTAGAGCGGGAGCGACGAAGAGCATCTCGTACTTCGGTACCGATACCACGATGACGTCGGGGCGGAGTTTTGTGGCGATCTTCTTGGCGGTGCTTCCGAGCCGCGCGAGGAAGAGGACAAACGCGAGTGGCTGGCGCTCAGATGGTCGTTCGATAAGTGTGTGCCCCTCAGGTGGGTCGCACGGCGCGAGCTTTCCGCCAACGGCGTGCCTGTTCCACGAGGGGAGCGCCTCGAGGAGGTTTTGAATCCGCACCTGGGGAGCCCCGCGGACGGGAAAGAGTTCATCTAGAACGATCAGGATCTTCTTCATTTCGCGTACTCTCGCACCTTTTGGCATATCTCTGGAAGGGTGGTTCGCTTCTCAAGGGAATAAAGCCGTAGAGGATGAATGAGTGTGCTGAACGTTGTAGGGGCTTCGGCCCGTCCACCGACCCGTCGCATAATAGCGGGGATACGGACCACCCGGTTGAACCCCTCTTTGCCGTTCCATCCATCGTGTGAGCTGAGGAGGTACACGGAAAATCCCTTCGCTTTCAGGAACTCGATCAGGTTCTGAAGCTTTCCTGGCTCACGGAAAAAAGCGGCCCGCATCGTGAAGGTAGGTTTTTGAAAGGAGAACCGTAATGCGGTAACGACGGGTACCTCAGGGAAGTCCTTTTTATCGATGAGAATAACGCTTCGCCCCGGGGTCGCCTCGTTGAGACAGGAGATCGCCTCAAAGAACTGTCGACCCTCTCGAATCTTGAGTCGAGCGTCGAGGCACGGATACAACATGGCGAAGATGGATAGGCAATACGCAGGAACGATGAGTGGCTTAACCCTGGGGAGATATCGGGTGAGTGAATGGATGAAGATAGCTCCGCAGATAATGGCGAGGGGAAGGAGTTCACTGACGAGGTACCGACCGAAATAGTAGAGGTAGGGGGTCGTAAGCTGCTTGATGGTGAGTGCCGCGAAGAAACCGAGTGCGCATACCGCCAGGGGCGCGAACACCGCGTTTCTGACCCCCCGCCGACCGATCTGAAAGAGCCCGATCATGAATGTGATGAGTCCGAGAGGGGAGATCATGAGGGAGAGGCTGTAGATGGAGAGAAAGGTGAGGGATTCGATCCCTCGGCCCGCCATGTTCCAACGGGTTCCAAACCACCGGTGCCGCACGTACTCGTCGGTAAAGGCGAGAAGGTAGGACCGAAATCCTAAGGCGATGAGTACGAGCGTGATCGCGCTCAGCGCGATCACGGTTCGATACCGAAGAAGGGTTCTACAGAGCGGTCTCCAGAGGTGGTGAAACCGAAGTGCTATCAGGCATACGAGGATCCACACGGCGCCGATACTAAGAAAGGTTTCAGGCGCGTGTTCAAGGAGGGAGCGGGAGATCCCCAACTTGCCTCGGTAAATATCCTTGGCGTACGGGGCGGAGAAGGTAACTCCCCACCACACGCTGATGCCGTAGGCGGCCAGTACGCCAAGTCCGGTCCATGCCGCTCTGGTGTCACGTCTTTTGAGTACCATCCAGCCGAGGGAAAGTAACACGAGAGGCGCGGTCGCGAATCCGGTGATGCGGGTGAGGAACAGCGCCGCGAAGGGAAGGATTGAGGTGAGTTGGAATCCCGCCGTGAGCATCGCAAGGGCAGAGAGGAAAAAGAAGCCCGCCACGGCCTCGGATACGGGAAAGGTGCCTATGTACGAGTGCGCCGCGTTTGTGGCGAGGAGCAGCGCGGCGGCGATGCCCGCCGATGGGGATGCCGTGACCCGCGCGGCGATGAGATATGCGGCGATGATCGTAAGGGAGGAGAGGATCGTTAGGGTGAGCCCCTTCCATTCAATTCCCACTACCCACTGGCCGATAGCCAGCCACACGGTGTTGACGTAGTAGAATTGTGAGACCCACTCATTTTTCTCGAGGTCTGTGAGGTACACCCCCGGAAGCATATTCCCTTGCCAGCTTCCGCGCGCGTTTTTGGATATCTTTCGGAGGGAGTTAGCGACGTAGTAATCGCGTAGATCCGGTCGCTCCTTGAGCTCATCGAGCAGTGGATCTTTTACGATCCAGGTACCACGGTCGGCGAAGTAGCTCGCGATGTTCGTATAGACGCCGGGGTCCTGACCACCATAGACGTAGGTTGATGTGTTCCATCGCAGCGCGCACGCGCCAATAACGAGCGCAACGACCATCCATTCAGGACGGCTGAGTCTCCGAGTGCTCGGGTGCCGTCTCAGGAAGAGAGCGGAGGGGATAAGCGAGGCGAGCGCTCCCGCTGCCACAAATGTGGGAGTAAACTTTCCGATGCTCAAAAGCGCGATTGAGGAGAGGGAGAGGAGAGAGACGAAGATGACGAACGCGAAAAAGTACCCTTCAAGAGCTGATCGTTGGCGGACGGGAGGGGCGTGATTCACGTGTTCCGGGGCAAATGTAGTCGCAAGTGGTGTAGGGTAGTGTGTCAAAGAGAGGGTGGATTGGCAACACTGCGGCGAGAGCGGTTGCCGTGAAATGTTCAGCTTTCTAGGCTAGTTGGGCGTTTGCTGCGAGGCGCGTCGGGAACGAATCGCGATCCACGCTTGTTGAAGATCGCGCCACGCTAAGAGCACGCCGAGCACGAGTAGCACGACCATGGAGAGGATTCGAAGCTCAGCCGATACGAGGATTCCCTTCGACATTCCGACGTCGGCCTGCGCGCACAGAAGTCCGTAGGCGAGCTCCCGTATCCCGATATTTCCCGGAGTGATGTTCACATGGAAGGTCAGACGATACAGCACGTAGAACACGGCGAGCGTTCCAAAGGGGAGTTCGACCTCAACAGCTTGGAGCAGCAGATGAAACACCCACGCCATCGTGACGAATGAAGCGAACGCAAGGATGTTGGAGACGAGCATATAGCGCACATCTCTGATACTCGCGGTTATCTCCCGAGCGACATCTGAGAGTCCTCTGATAATCTTACGCGGCTTTTGCTGCGCGGCGCGTATGGGCGAGAGGATGTACGAGACGAGATAGGGAAGCGCGAGGAGCGCAACAAACGCCGCGGAGAGCCACAGCGAGGCGTGGATGCCTCCGAAGGAGATTTTGTTGCCGGAAGTCATGAGGAGAACGGCGGCGATGGCGAAGTTAAAGACCGTGTCCGTGAGGATAAAAAAGAGGTTGGCAGAGATGTAGTCGGTGTACGAGACACCGAAATCCCTCTTGAGGTGCACGCCGCGATAAACGGTTCCCATTTGTGGAACGGTGTTGTTCATGAATCGCACAACGATGAGCATTCGGAGCCATGGAAGGAGTCCGATGCGACACCCGCAGTGCTTCTCGATTAAGATGACGAATCGATAGCTGTAGATCAAAAAGTATACGACCAGGAGAGCGATAATCAGCGCAAGCTGTGAGGGGGAGATGAGGAGCGCTTGACGGAGGGTGTCTCGCTCATGCGCGATGGCGTAGATGACAGCGACAAGCGAGGCGCCCATTAGCGCCCATTTGATGGCTTTGATCGCCTTGGAGCGAGGTCGCAGCGGGGGCGTTTCCTGCTGATCGGCGGTTGACATCTTCTATTCGTTGAAAGGGGCTACACAGCTCTGTTGCTTATCCTCGGTCTCGGATCGGCTCTTGTTCTTCCCGGCGAGTGGATGGCAGGTGCCAGGGAGGATCTTCATCTCTCCCGCCTCACGATATATCGCCTCGATCTCGACGGTGTTCGCACGTCGATAGTTGGTGAGGCGTCGCCGGAGTCCCCCGGCAAGGTGTATATACCGAAGGGGAAGCGTGTCATAGAAGGCGCGCACCCACTTGAATTTAGCGACCTTCCAAAAGATTACAAAAAATGCGGAACTCACGAGCGTTGGAATGTGCAGTAGCTTGAAGGTCCGGCGCTCTTTGGTGTCCTTTGGTTGGAAGATCGTGCCGTAGTCGGGGATGGAGAATCCGAGGATCGGCGCGAGTATCTTGAGGTTGCTGATAGCAAGCTTCTTCTCGGATGGTTTGGTGCTCACTACGAGATCGGTCCACTCAATCTTCTTGGTGATGAGGATACCTCGGTCGATAGCGCTCTGGATGAGCGCGCTTCCTCTCTCGGTGCGGGCGACGATATCGGATTGGCCAGGATTGTTTCCTCCCTCGGCCTGCGCCAGGGTTTGCTTGTCGTAGACCCATGGAACTCGACAATCGCCGAAGCTGACATCGGAGAACTCATTCAGTTTATCGGTGCAGGTGAGGCATCGCATCTGCGCGAAGTAATCACGGGGGCCGGTACGGCTGAGTCCGCCCGAGAGGTCGATGGTGCGCCCATCATGGGTCTCAATCCGGAGGTCTGCTGGCCATCCGCGCCACTCCTTGCTGCGGAGGTTAAAGCTCTTCACGTCGCTGGTTTTGAGTCCGTAGCGCGCAAGGAGGAAGTCGAAGAAGTGAGTTGAGTAGATCCCCTTACAGTGAAGTCCAAAGAAGGCGTAGATCTTTGGAGCGAGGGTTTTGCTGAACTCGCTCGCTTTTCTGAAGGCGTGAATCTGACAGCTTACACCCACGAAGACAAATTTGCCCTTCTCTTTGCGAATCAGTCTAATGGCCTCAGCTGCAGATACGGGTCCGTACTTTGATCCAACGCAGGAGAGGATATCTTCTCGAGTGCGGGCGATGAAGGTCTCCGCTTTGGTCGGCGCGTTCTCCGGCACGCGGGTGACTACGGCGCCATCGATCTCTTTTCGCTCAAGGAGATCGATGAGAAGCGCAGAAATAACGCCGCCGCTCTGTCCGGCCCACTGGATATCTTTATCTGAGGCGTAGCCGGCGTACATCTCACGGTAGTGACCTACCTCGGGGTGCACCGGTGGTCCCCCATAGATCTTCTTGTGGAAATAGGGGATGTCGAAGCTGTGGCCAGGACACACACTGAAGCAAAGCCCGCAGTTGGTGCATTTGTCGAGCTGGATATCGGGAGCGAGGGTTCCTTGAGGGGTCGGCCGCATGGTGATAGCGTCGGTTGGGCATGCGCCACTGCATCCACCACATCCGTGACATAGTCCTTGCTCTGGAACCTCAATAAGAAAGCGTGGTCGTTTCGTCATGACGCGTTTGTAATACTAGGCGGCGTTCTTTTGAGGGAGCGCTCGTTGCGGATCGTTATCCGCGTGAATCATCTCTGCGACTGCGTCAAACGCTTGTCGGGCGGAGGCCCGTAAGCTCTCCTGTCTCTCTCGAAGGGTTTGCGCTATCTCATCCCGACGGTTCCACGCGTGATCGAGGTGCGGGATGAACTCTGAAACTACAAGATCGTCGCCATCGAAGACAAGCTCCGGAATTCCCGCCTCAGCGAAGAGCTCGTGGTACTTGTGCGCCCACGCCAACGCGATTGAGGGAACCGCCAAAGAATTGGCGGCGACGAGACTGTGGAACCGAGAGGCTATCAGGAGATCGGCATTTCCGATGGCGCGTTTGAGATCTACCGCTGAATGATTACCCGAGATAACCTGGACAGAGGGGCCGTGCGTGGAGTGACGTATCGCTTCGTGAGCGAGCCACTGATCGTCTTTGCGACCCTCGTAGTGCTCGTGACAGATGAACACTACCCGGGCGTTCAGCATTTCAACGGCGTGGTCGATTGTGGCGGCGAGAAGAGCCGTGTACGAATTAATACCATCAATCGTTTTGGCTCGATCGAACACGTTCGTATTTGGAACTATACCGATGATCGGTTGGTCGTGGGGGGGTCGCTGGATGAGAGGGGGAGAGGAGTCGTGTCCTCCACACGAGAAGAGGTAGGCGCTGTCCGCGCACCGAATGACCTTAGTTTTTTTCTGGATTCCGAGCGCCTCAAGGTATTTCACAGTGCTCTCGCCCCGAGCGCATACGAGATCCGCGAGAGGGAGGCCTATCTTGGCGAGCACCCGTGTCATAAGCTGCTCGAACGGACCTACGGCTTGCGTGAGCACGACGAACGGTTTTCGGAAGATCTTGGCGGTGAGGATCTCAGCCACAAACACAACCCGTCGGTGGAGGGGCCGTTTATCGGTGAGCGCGAACCCACTGATATCGATGACGATGTCAGCCGACGCGATCGCTTCGAGATAGGTATTGCCGCGGGCGACCCGCGCTCGGAGAGCCTTTGTTGGTGATAACGCCCCGCCGAGGACTCTCCCAGCGGTAGAGAGCGACTTTTGGTTTCGAATAAGGCGGAAGGTGCACTCTCGATCCCGTATCGTGAGGGTGTGCTCGCCGTAGGGGAGCGCTTCGCGTGCGGCATAGGACGCTACGGTAAAGTTTGCGTTTGGAACACGTTCGGAGAGCTCTCGAATCGCGGTGATGGCCATGGCCTCAGCACCCTTGTTTTTGAAGTTCGCTCCGATCAGAAGAATGTTCATCATTAAATCCTGCAGGTTACAGTTGCAGAAGGGTAGCACAAAGAGGTGAGAGGTTGAACCTGCTGAGTGAGATAGTTTGCGGAAAGCCGGGTTGGCGGTGATTGTGTAACTATATGAAAGAACACCTTTATCGCTCTGGCGTTTCAAAATCGACATCATCGACAAGGTAGAGGGGCTACTCATCGACATTCGACATTCCGACATTGTAGAAGGGCTACTTCATCGACAAGGTAGAAGGGCTACTTCAGACCTCCCAGATTTTTTTCATCGACAAGGTAGAGGGGCTACTCATTTTTCATCGACAAGGTAGAGGGGCTACTTCAGACCTCCCAGATTTGGGGAGGAGCCCGTCTCCCTCCCCCTACTCGCAACTCTTCCTTCGATTCTCCGAATAGCCATTCATGAGACGGAAAAATAAATCGGAAAGGAAAATGAAGTACCACCCCCACGGGAGTGTGTTGTTTTGCACTTTTAGCCTTGAGGAGGGGCTGCTGTTGTTGGCCAATCCCCTGTGTCAGG
>JBDLRS010000119.1:0-45112 GCA_039799965.1 Pseudomonadota bacterium | reverse complement strand
CAATAAACGCCGGGGAGGATGCAGCATCCGTGGACGCGCAGGCGGAGGCATGCTCTTGGATTGGAGGTGTGATTTATTTTGAGTGTTGGAGGTGCTGCGCGCGTTAGTCGTTGAGCATAGAGGAGAGCAGGTTAACAGTATTGATGAACGAAAGTTTTTGGACCCTCATAAGCATATCGATGGTGTTAAAGTTTCGTGCGCAGGTGAAGCAGCGGGTAGGTTAGTGGATGCGTTAATTGCTGTATTAAACTCGCCGCAGTCTGGACAAACGAATCGTAGGAAGCCTTCACGATGTTTGGTGGGGAGTTTCAAGTGGTCGCAAATCACCGTTGCTATAGGGATGTGATTGCGGAGACGATAGAGGTGAGAGGCTGAAACGCGCATCACGGTTTTGCTCTTTTAATAGTAGTAGTTTTGCGAGCATCCCGAATTCGAGCCCCTTTGAACCGAAAGGAATCATCGACGACGATGTTAAGGATCTCGGAATAGTGAAATCGATAAAATAGCGGGCATTCATAACCGAAGCTTCACTACTGACCACAACGCAAGGGCGACCTCCTGCCTGCTCGTGAGTACGTGTTGGGGGAAGCTCAACAACAACGACTGAACCGCGCTTAACTAACGACCCTCGACCCATCCGATCCCTTTTCCCAATGCACAGGGGTCATTTCCTTATCATCAAAAAGATCATCAACATCATCCGAAGCAGTAGCCCCGAACCAATCCTCTAGACCTGCCTCAAAGCAATGTTGCAGTGCAGGATCTCTCTCCATGTTTCCCCTTGATTAATCGGAAAAACTCTCAAGGATTTGCCTCTTATTTTCGAGAATCATGTAACCATCTCCTGCGTCGACAACGGCACGCCTCTCGCGCACGTAAATACATCGAGATCCTCGCCCTTAGCTCCCTCGAAGGCCCGTTGTAGATCCTGAAGTGTGGTGAGAATCGTTACATACCCGGGGACGAGTTCGGGTTTCTTCTTGAGCCACGAGCGTTTCGCCACGTACACCGTATGTGGGTCGCATCGCTCAATCCCCTCGGTGTCGCTGAGAATAGTGATTGGGCGTCGGGCGTAGAAGAAGATCGGATCGAAATACTCGTCGAAGGTGTCCTTGATTACCGCGATCTTTTGGCCCGGACGAACCGTAAGAAGAAGCTGTTCGGTCATGATGGGCCATGATTTCATCGTACCTTTGATGAGATTTCCGGCAGCCACACACATCGTCATGATCAGAACGATGAGAAACCAAAGGCGTCCATACAAAAGAGGTGTGTCTCGGCGCTTTATGAGGGCGATCCCGCCGAGCGATACGAGTGAGACGAGTCCGGCGCGGAATGTAAAAGGTGCGCAGGCGAACTTGACGATCTCCTCAATGGGGTGGTGTCCCCAATCAACTTGATGTCCTATCCCAGCGCCAACGAGAAGAATAACGATAAGACATGAGAGCATGCCCTCTGCACGAAAAGCCATCCTCCACAATCGCTCGCGCGCGGCAGGTCCTCGACGTTCAAGAAACATCGAAAAAAGCAGGGCGCACTGAATAGGGATGAAGGGTTGGAGGGGGAGCATATAGGAGTGTCGTTTGCCGGAAGAGAGGGAGAAGAGGATGATGCCTGCACCGAGCGCTACCGTGGGGGCGAGGGACCACCGCTTGAAGCCTCCCAAATACGAGAGGTTTCGCGATCGGGATGCGTACGTGATAACAGCGACGAACATCAATGCACCCCACGGAGCCGTCGTACGGAGGATCGAAGGGATGTAAAACCACCACGCCTCGGTATTGATCCTCTCACCGCCCACCAAGCGCTGTACGTTCTCGAAGAGGAGTTGTTTCGCCAGGAACGCCTCTCCACCTCTGAGATAGGCGGCGTAGTACCATGCGCACGGGATCAAAAACGCGAGCCATCCAACGCTTGGGCGCACCCCCTCACGGAGTGTGGCTCGGAGGCCCGCCAGGTAACATCCGGTGATTCCGACGAGAAATATAGGAAGTGCGACACCGACTGGACCGCGCGCGACCACGGCCATGGCGCACATCGTCCAAAAGAGGGCGCGATTGAGCCATGAGATCCGTTGATCGGTTCGCCACTCCTTGGGGTCGCTCCACAGGAGCGAGGCGATCGCTCCCCACACGCACAGGGAGAACGTCATGTCGACCATCGCTTGTGAGGCAAGTTGATGGAAGCCGTAGGTGATAGCGAGCAGGGCAGGCGCGATCAGCGCGACCCGTTCTTGGTGAAGCTCCCCTTCGACGGTTTGACTGAATTGGGCGGCACGCCACGCGGCGAGCCCAGTTAGAAGTAGGATGCCGACCGCAGCGAGATGCGAGGGAAGTCGTACGGTGAACTCACTTACCTCGTTAAAGATAGTGCTGATCCCTGCGCCGATCCAGTGAAAGAGGGGTGGCTTGGATGGAACGATGCCGTTCCGAAGTGGAAGTATCAAGGCACCGTCCCGCACAATAGTGTCGACTACTTGAGCCTCCCGTGCCTCCGTACTGCCCGCAATCGGTGCGAGGCCAATAAAGACCAGTTGGACTAGGGAGTAGAGAACGAGAGCGGTAAGAAGATATCTCCACGGAAAGGCGCAAGTCGATCGGTGCATAGGGCTTAGTCTCGATCCGGGGTCGTGATAGCCATCGTCGTGATGGGGCATATTTGCTCAACGAGCTATCTGCTGTCGTTAGACGCCGGTATCTTAGGAGGAGAGAGGGCGCCTCGCAACGGGGAGGTTGCGGTGATGGCGTTAACGATATCGCAAAAAAGGGGCGCTCTCGCTCTGCCCCGACTATCTACCACTGGGATACCAGACAAAACGGCCACGTAGAAAATGAGTAACTGCCCGTGTGGCCGGAGTAGTTCTCTTCTGTCGCATCGCGGGCCGCCGCTGTACAGATCGCTCCGCTCCGAGCGCGGTATCTCCGACCAAGATGGTGACGAGCCTGGCTCATCCGGTGGTACACATTATTGTACGCCACAAGTAGCCGGGGTAATTGCAGAGGGTCACATTGATTTTGTTGTTCTAGGCCCCGCAGTACGTACTTACATGGACCCTACCCAGAAATACACCGCTCGCTCGTTACATGGAGCTCGAAGGAAGGGTGCGGAATCATCCACGTTCTTGAAGCGTTCGTTGACGTTGCAAGGGGAGCTTCAGAAGAAGGCGTATCCGAACGCTTCGACGCTAGCCGTTATGTGTGGGTGTTCGCGCAGCACGGCTATGCGCACTATCGACCGTCTGCGCTACGAATTCGGGGTTCCTCTCGAATACGATGAATCGAATAGGGGATACTTCCTCACCAACCCGGATTTCAGCTTCGCATCACTTCCCCCCGGCAGAGATGAATTGGTGGCTTTGGTACTGCTGAGTGAGCTTGCGGGAATGATCGACGACCCGTCGCTACACGAGGCCGTGTCGTCGTTGTGGACAAGAATCACAAACGGCCGCTCGGATATCGATCACGACCTTGAGCATATACGACAGCGGTTTTCATCTGAAACAACGTCTGTCGCTAAGCTCGCGGATATTGATCTTGTTCGGCTGTTAACGCTGTGTCATCGAGGGCAGCCGGTGGTTGTGCGATATCGCTCTCCCTGGCGTCACGAAGAGGACCGGCACTATGGTGGGCTCTTCGATCGACTCCACTTCTCAGATGGCATGTTGTACGCACTCTTCAAGGATGGAGGGGGTCGGGAGCTCGTGCTCAACGTATCCTTTATCAAAGAGGTGCAAGAGGTTGCTGAGATACCTCACCTTAACGGAACGGAGAGGTGCGATGGGCCGTCTAAGCCGTTTTGGCTTGAGGGGTTCGGAATATGGTCAGGGTCTAAGCCGGAGACTATTGAGATCACGATCGCGCCTCCAGCTTCGCGTTACTACGCCGCGCAGGTGTGGCATGCAGAACAGGATGACTCATGGGACGGCGAGCGCCTCGTTCGAAGGTTCCCTGGAATAGCTTCTCCCGAGTTAACGCGGAGGGTGTTGAGCCTCGGTCGTTTTGTTGTATCCGTGAAACCTGAATTGATCCTTAACCAGATGCGGGACGATGTCGATCATCTCTCGACCCTGTGTCGAGCAAGTGCCGCTCTTGGTGGAGACGAGGTGTAGTACTTCCGAGCGATCCGGGCCATACGCAACCGAGCGTGGGTCGGTTCCCCCTCCGCTAAAAAATGGCGGGGAGCCTGGATGCCACTCCGTTTCAGCTCTCCGGAGGGCGCCTAACAGGGTGGTGAAAAATGATTTCCCGTT
Organism: Pseudomonadota bacterium; assembly: GCA_039799965.1. Classification (GTDB taxonomy): domain Bacteria; phylum Bdellovibrionota_C; class UBA2361; order UBA2361; family OMII01; genus OMII01. The sequence continues at coordinate 40,863 of JBDLRS010000119.1, read as the reverse complement.
GCGCATTTCGATAGTTTGACTGCAACTTCGTTGGAGCTGCCGAAAAAATCCTCAACGTATCTCAGTGGATACGCCTCCGGTTTTTTCGTCATCTCCGCCTTGTTTCGTCAAAACTTTCAAAATGCTCACGACGGAACCTTTTTTCACCACCCTGCTAACGGGCAAAATCCGGCGGTCCTCGTGGACTTCCTGCAGTTTGTTTACTCTTTGGAGCAGTCTCCCCTTTGATCTTCTCCCTTCTATGTAATAATTTCGGTTGGTTGAAGGTGATTCATGAAAGAAAACACAGACAATCTCTACAAGATACGACACTCCCTCGCTCACGTGATGGCGCAAGCTATCCTTGAGATTCGGCCTAACGCCAAGCTTGCGTTCGGTCCCCCGATTGATAACGGGTGCTACTACGACTTTGACTTCGAGGTTCCGCTCACCCCCGAGGACTTCAAGACCATCGAGAAGCAGATGCGGAAGATTATCGGCCAGCGACAACCATTCGTTGAGTCGAAGCGGTCTGTCGCGGAGGCTGTCGAGCATCTCAAGGGACGTGGCGAGAGCTACAAAGCCGAGTACTGCCTCGAGCTCGCTGAAAAGGGGGAAACAGAGATCGGCTTCTATGTGAACGGCCCGTTCGAGGATATGTGCGCCGGTCCTCACGTAAACCACACCGGCGAGATCCCGGCTGATTGTTTCGCTATCGATACCTTGGCCGGCGCCTACTGGCGCGGAGATGAGAATAATAAGCAGCTCACGCGGGTGTACCTTCTCGCCTTTGAGAACAAAGATGAACTAAAGAAGTACGTTGAGAAGCGTGAGTTGGCCCGCGAGCGCGAGCATCGCAAGCTCGGAAAAGAGCTCGATCTCTTCAGTATCGATCATGAGGGAGTGGGGTCCGGTCTTATTCTCTGGCATCCAAAGGGTGGAATCATCCGTCATCTGATCGAGACGCACTGTCGCAAGATGCATTTGGAGGGTGGATACGACTTTGTCTACTCCCCGCACATCGGCCGCTCGACGTTGTGGGAAACGAGTGGACACCTTTCCTTCTATAAAGAGGGTATGTTCGCGCCGATCGAGGTCGAGGGGCAGGAGTACTACCTGAAGCCGATGAACTGTCCGTTCCACTGCAAGATTTACGACGCGGTTCCCAAATCCTACCGAGACCTTCCGAAGCGTTTCGCGGAGTGGGGGACGGTGTATCGTTTCGAGCGCAGCGGAACCTTGTCAGGGCTCACCCGGGTGCGAGGATTTACGCAGGATGACGCGCATCTTTTCTGCCGCGAGGACCAGATGCCTGAAGAGATCGATACCGTTCTTAACTTCAGTGTGAATCTTCTTCGTGATTTCGGGTTGAAGGATTTTCACCTCTACTTGAGCACTCGGCCGGAGGGACGAGTGGGAGCGGAGGAGAAGTGGGATGCCGCCGAGGTAGCTCTCAAGGCAGCGCTCGATCGGAGTGGGCTTCCATACTCCCTCAATGAGGGAGACGGGGCTTTCTACGGTCCAAAGATCGATATCTGTGTTAAGGATATGCTCGATCGCCAGTGGCAGTTGAGTACGATTCAGTTCGACTTCAATCTTCCTGAGCGATTCGAGCTCTCATACATGGACGCGGATGGATTGAAGAAGCGGCCATACATGATTCACCGTGCGCTGTGTGGTTCCATGGAGCGCTTCTTCGCCATCTTAATCGAGCATTTCGGTGGCGCCTTCCCAACGTGGCTCGCTCCGGTCCAAGCGGTGCTCGTTCCGGTAAATGAGGGGTGCAACGAGTTTGTAACGGCGTTGAGCACCGAGCTCAATTCGCAAGGGTTCCGTACTGAGGTTGATCTCGCAGCGGACTCATTCAATAAGAAGATTCGCAACGCGGTTACTCGCAAGGTTCCGAATATCCTGATCGTCGGCAATAAAGAGGTAGAGACTAACTCTGTAACCCTTCGCCGCTACTGCGTGAAGGAGCAGGTGACCCTCTCCGTTCCAGACTTTCGGGAGCGTCTCAATAAGCTCTGTGATCGGCGCGTTATGGATAACGACCCAACGGTTGCTATCTAGCCTGGGCCAACGATCTCAAGGTAAAACTGGTTCACGATCACGGCGGTTCGGGTCGGTAGCCTTCTCGGCTACGGCTCGGTCGGGTCTGTTCACAGAAGTGTCGCAGGAACCATCCGGCTGCAAGCCCCGCGACTGTGTCGAGTGAACGCCCCTCCTCAAAGAGATGGCCAGCCCCTGGGATAATGGAGATCTGTTTTTCACATCGGGCCCTACTCAGAGCTTTGCGGTTAAGCGCCTCAACCTCCGGGTCATTCCCTCCGACGATGAGGAAGAGGGGGGCGCGCAGTTGTGGCAGCGCGTCGCCGGCCAGATCGGGACGCCCGCCCCGCGATACAACAGCGGTTACAGTGTCACCCACAAGGGTTGCCGCCTTGATGGCGGCTGCCGCTCCGGTGCTCGCACCGAAAAGTCCGATCGGTAGAGCTGAAATGAATGGATGGTCTCGGACCCATTCGATCGCACGAACTAATCGCCACGTTAAGAGTTCGATGTCGAATCTATTTGTGAACGTTGTATCCTCCTCCGGAGTCAGAAGATCAAAGAGGACGGTAGCGATGTGAGAGGCATGGAGTATATGCGCAACCATCTGGTTCCGGGGGCTGTTCCTACTGCTCCCACTGCCATGCACAAATATGACCACCCCCACGGGCTCGGTGGGAAGGGTGAGTAATACCGGTAAGTTCGCCCCTCTGCTTGGGATCGTACCGTCGATGACGCGGAGGGACTCAGGATTATAAGCCATGGGGCGAAGGATACGACCCTTCCGGCCCTGGGAGAGCTGTTGACCGTCACGTTCGATGTACGAATACCACTTTGCAGAAGATCCACCGGTGTGTAGAAGGGTGTGGTAGGAGTAAAGATGGAAGCCTGGTTGTTGTTCATTATTGGTATCGTACTGTGCCTGGGAGAGCTGGTCAGTCCAACAGGTTTCTTTCTGCTTATCCTCGGCCTCGCCACCCTGCTTACGGGGACGTTGACCTATTTCGGTGTTATCACCGTATGGATAGTCCAGGCGACCGTGTTCTCTGTGGCTTCACTTGGAATCTGGTACCTCTTTGGCGATTCATTGCAGCGGCTCCTCCGTAGTGGGGAGAAGGAGTACGGAGGGTTGATCGGACAAACCGCGATAGCGCGTGAGTCGATCGCTGCTGGACAAAAAGGAAGCGGCGAAATGTGGGGTTCTCCGTGGCGCTTGGAAAATAAGGGCGAGACGCTCCTCGAGAGTGGAGATGAGTGTGAGGTTGTCTCAAGCGATGGGCTCGTCCTTCACGTAAAACGGAAATTATCGTAGGAGCTATGTGATGTCAGTTGTGTTCGGGTTCGTTGTTTTTCTGATAGTGGTAACTATTTACAAGGGTGCGGTCATCGTGCCGCAGCAACAGCGCTACGTGGTCGAGCGGCTTGGTAAATTTCACGCTACCCTTGATGCGGGATTTCACGTTCTCATTCCCTACCTCGATTCGGTTCGATATCGGCATTCACTCAAGGAACAAGTGATCGATATCCCAGAACAGGTGTGCATTACCTCCGATAACGTGCAGGTGGCGGTTGACGGTGTCGTGTACGTTCGCGTCATCGACGCGAAGGCGGCCTCCTACGGTATCGATGATTTCCTCTTTGGAATCATTCAGCTGGCGCAAACGACACTTCGAAGCGAGATCGGGAAGATTGAGCTCGATAAAACCTTTGAGGCGCGTGCCCACATAAACTCAAATGTCGTGACCGAGGTCGATAAGGCGGCGGAGGCGTGGGGTGTCAAGGTCCTGCGCTATGAGATAAAGAATATCACCCCGCCCCGCGAGGTTATCACCGCGATGGAGAAGCAGATGAAGGCGGAGCGGGAGAAACGCGCTGCCATCCTGGCTTCGGAGGGGCAGCGAGATTCCGCAATCAACTCGGCTGAGGGAGAGAAGCAGCGTCAGATAAAGGAATCTGAGGCTAGCATGATGTCTCAGATTAATCGCGCCAAGGGTGAGGCGGAGGCTATTCTGGAGGTTGCTCGGGCTACAGCGGAAGGACTTCGCCTCGTAGGAGGGTCGCTGTGTTCGGATGGAGGAAAGCAGGCGATGGAGCTTCGTATCGCGGAGCAGTATATTCCGCAGTTAGGGCGGATCGCGCAGAGAAGCAGTACCGTTGTTTTGCCGGCGAATCTTACCGATCTTGGCAGCGTGCTCGCTATGGCCAAGGGGATCTTTAAGCCCGACACGAACTCACTCCCTGCAGAGGAGGAGTCTCGGTAGATACTACACAATCTTGCCGAGTATCGTCAGATACGTTGTCGCGGAAACCGTCCCGAGCGCCGGACAGGGAAAGAATGAGTAGTGCGCATCTTTGGTGACGATTGCAAACCCCTCATCAACCGGAACGTTTTTAAAGATGAATTCCCCCTGGCTGTTCGTATGCGTTATTCCCAAGGGCCCTCCATCGATCTCGATACCTTCAAGAGCTAGTCCTGTAGTTTCCTCACGCACGGTACCAGGGATGTCAGCTACGAGTCCGGGTTGTTGGTCAATCCTCTCTACGCCACGGTCAGCGCACGCGAGCTCGAGCTCTTTGACAATGTCCTCCACATCGTTGGCGATCGCGTCGTCCTGCTCGGGTGTCTCCTTCTCGCCCCGTAGTCGGGAGAGAATATCCTTGGAAAGTGCGAGGATCTGAGTGACGACGACATCGCTTCCCATCACGCCGAGTGCGATCGCCGCCGCTGCGGCGATAACGGATGTCTCCGCGGCATACTCGATCGATCGAAGCGTTTTCAGTGAGAGGAGCTTTTGTGTGGCCTTGGTGAGTGCGTCGAGAACTTTGTTGGCCTTCTCGACTGTTTCTGACGGCAGATCATCTCTCCCTTGACCGGCAGGGCGAAGCGATGGGCCGGTATGTGGCTTTGCCTGTCCCAGAAGGGCGCGAGGCGAATCTGAATTGGAGCGTCCCTCGTGTTGGATCGCTGTTTGTGGCCGTGCGGCGTAGGTGACGGGCTCCACAGCTCTGAAATCGCCGATTTGGGAGGTTGCGTGACTGACGAAGTGAAGGCGTTCAGGCGAAGCTAGCGGTTGGGGAGAGCTGCGCTCGATTGCGATCTGTAGGGCGTCTCTGAGTTGAGTAAGGCGATCCGTCACGCTTCCTCGAGCGTCAGCGACGGCTGGGTTGAGTGTTGGATTGGCTGTGGGGTCGCGCCAAGTCCCTATGTTTGCGCTGAACTGAGGGTGTGATGGGTTAGGATCGTTCGCAAGGATCTGTTGGAGGAGCCTCGCGGTATTATTACGCGGGTCGTTCAGCGCCTCTTTTAATGATCGCTCGGGATCAATCGTTGGCGACGTCATCTGAACCCCTGTTTTTGGTGTCTCAGGTCTCTCCCCTGGAATGGGCGAGGTCCCTTGCTCGGCTTTTCTAACCGCTTCACCGGTGAGCTCCTGGTACCGCGCTATCGCTTTCTCAAGCACCTCTCGCAGACGTTCCGCTGCGGGTGTCTCTGTAGGAGTTTGGCGACCGCTCTCGCTGCCGCGTGACTGTGGGGTGGGCTCCCGCGCGCTCGGCTCGTGTGGGGTACGGAGGGTTGGCGTTCCGTCGGAAGATCGATAGTGGAACCGAGCGCCTTGATCCCCCAGGCGGGAAGCTCCCTGCGAGGGGCGCCACGAAACGCCCTGTCCTCTGCCATCTGGAGATGGGATGAAGCCCTGTTCCCGCAGCCGTATCAACGCGTCGATCAGGGCATCCTGGGCTGGGAAGCTACCACGGGACCCGTTGATTTGCGCTGGGCCCTTCTCGATTCCGGATAGGATAGCGATTAGCACCGCGGGGGTAGATGCCGTTAGCGAAGCTGGGGAGTGAATATGTATATGCGCGAGGCTCACCGATGTGTTACCCCCGGCGGCTTGCTGCGACGAGGCCTTGCAGAGGGCTTCTTGTGCACTCTGTCTGAACGTGTCGCTGAGGCTGCTTGAGCTCATATCGACTTGTGGTGATTGGCCCGGCTTACATGTTGGTTCCATGAGCGCTCCGTAGGTTACTAGCAGGTGTTATGTAACCCAGCGCGAGTAACGGCGCCTTACGGTTAGGGATGCCGATGCATGTAGGTGAAAATGCTCTTGACGGAACCCTTTTAAACCACCCTGCTAAGTAACGTTCATCCCCGCTCTCTCTGTGTGGTTCCATACGTTACGACGCGTCGTACAGTCGCGATACTTCATTCCAATTTACGACCTTCCACCACTCCTTGAGGTAGTCGGCTCGCTTATTCTGATAGCGGAGGTAGTACGCGTGCTCCCATACATCGACCCCAAGGAGAGGGGTGCCTCGAACATCGGCGACATCCATCAACGGATTGTCCTGGTTTGGGGTTGAGGTGACCGCCAGACCGGTCGGCGTCTTTACGAGCCATGCCCATCCCGACCCGAATCGACCCGTAGCGGCCGTATTGAACTTCTCCTTGAACGACTCTAGAGACCCAAAGCTGGCGTTAAGAGCTTCAAGGAGCTTAGGCGATGGAGCGCCAGAGGTTTGAGCTGGTGTCATGATCTTCCAAAAGAACGAGTGGTTCCAAGTACCACCGCCATTGTTTCTCACCGCGGATGGGAAGGCGGAGATGGATGCCAGAATGGTATCGAGGGGAACCGCCGCTTGAGGGGTGTCCTTAAGTGCCTTGTTCAAGTTATCGATGTAGGCCTGGTGGTGCTTTGTGTGGTGGATGACCATCGTCCGTTCGTCTATGGATGGCTGGAGGGCGTTTGTAGCGTAGGGCAGTGCGGGGAGGGTGTATGTCACCGGATCTGTCCCGGGCTCTGGATCAGGAAGGGTTCGGGGGGCTGTGCCGCAGGCCGAGAATGCAAGGGCGAAAACACACGGGACAAAAGACGCTACATATCGGCGCATATGAGGTAAGCTCCTTTTTGAAAATGGCTCCCTCATGGTACCTGATGAACGACTGGCGTAACAGGCGAAAAGTAAGAGGGACGAGAACCTGACCGTAATTCCTGACCGAAGCTCATTTTCCTCAACGAGCTATCGGGTCCTATTTTTTTAGTCACGCCAAGGGTGATTGCGGGAGACGACCCTCCTTACTAGCATGAGGGGGTAATGGTAACATCTTGGTTGCGTCGTTTTTTTAGTGGTAGGTGGGTTCCTCGTCAGGGCTTCGGTGGTCCCGTGAGAGAGGGCAACCCCTCCAAAAGAAGCTTTAACCCATCTCATCAGTTTACGATCGCCTCCCTCGATGACCTGATTAAGACACCGGGCAAGGCGTGTTACCGAACACTCGTATCTCTTGCGACCTCCTCCTCAAAGGATGACTTTGTGTACGCGGTGCATTGTCCGGCCTTTGTGGGATCAGGTATTCGAGATGGGGAGCTTGAAAGGGCCTCCCCATCAAGGCAGAGTGGAAAATGGCAGAAGACCCAGATGTTCAGCCCCTCGATACGGACGCTCCTGGTTGAGGGCGCATCAATCGAGCAGTCTATCTTTCTTCTTCGAAAGCCGATGAGTGGTCGGGTGGCCGAACTGCGGCAGTTTACGATCGGACGGACTCATGACAACGATATTCTCATAAATGACTTCGCTATCTCGCGGACTCACGCGGTGGTGGAGATTCGCGGAGAGGGTTACTACCTCAAGGATCTTGGTTCTTCAAACGGCACCTACGTCAACGGAAAGCTCATCGACGATAGAGGAACGCTCCTTGAGGATGGTGATACCGTTCGATTCGCTCGCTACGACTTCCTTTTTCTTTCTACCGTCGGCTTATTCGAAATGCTCAAGAAGCGAAGAGTCGCCGCAATAGATGCGGCTCCGTAACACGGGATGTCGGCAAACCTTAAAAAATGGCTCATCGTGGAATGGAGTGGGTGCCAACGAGCACAGAGGTAAGGTAAACTCTTGTTTTGGCTCATATATAGCGCCCTTTCCACGTGAACGTGCTCGTGCACGTTCACGTGAACGTACCCGAACGAGCAACTTTATCTCTTCGCTGCTAGAGAAAGCGGGGAACTCGTGGATCAGTTTAAGCGCGCATCTTTCTCGATAGTGCTCAACATTCCCACTCGATTTTACGAAGACCCTAAAAAACTAACATCGGTTGGCAATTGCAAGATGCCGCCCGGGAGTATGGGGGTCAGTGTCGAACAGCTCCAAGGACTCTCCATGCTGACTTATATCAAGACCCATCTTCTCTTCAGCCTCGCTTACTCGCATCGGTATGATACCGTTCGTTACCTGATACAGCGCAAAGCTACCTGCCATCGTGAACACGGTTACGATGCCAAGACCGTATAGGTGGTTGAGGAAGGTGGTTGTTTCTCCATGCATCAGCCCGACCTTATCAGCGAATACGGCCGTCAAGATCATGCCAACGATACCGCCGACTCCATGGCATGGAAAAACATCGAGGGTATCATCGAGCTCGCTCTTCGTCCGCATATGCACCGCGATGTTGCTGACGATGCTGGCGAACGACCCGATGAAAATGCTCGCTCCTACCGGCACGAAACCCGCGGCGGGGGTTATCGCTACGAGCCCTACGACCGCACCGATACACGCTCCGAGCGCCGATGGCTTGCGACCCCGAAATCCGTCGAGAAAGATCCACGCAAGCATCGCCGCCGCAGAGGCAGTATTGGTGGTAAGGAAGGCTCGAGCCGCAAGTCCGTTGGCGGCGAGCGCTGACCCTGCGTTAAATCCGAACCATCCGAACCACAGCATACCCGTCCCGAGCAGGACGTAGGGGATATGAGCTGGTAGGTGCCTAGTTTGATGTTTGTGGGTGTTTCGTCTCCCGAGAAAGATAGCTCCAGTGAGAGCGGCAAGTCCACCTGCCATGTGAACGACCGTTCCTCCTGCGAAGTCGAGCACGCCCCACTGCCGTAGGAATCCTTCGGGGTGCCAGGTCCAATGTGCGAGTGGACAATAAATGAAAAGCGAGAACGCGCACACGAACACCATGTAACTTGAAAAGCGAACGCGCTCGGCGAACGCCCCTGTGATAAGGGCGGGGGTGATAATCGCGAACTTAAGCTGAAAGAGCGCGAAGAGTGCGAGGGGGATGGTTGGTGAGAGCGCCGGGTGGGGGGCCTCTCCGACACTTCGAAACATAAAGAAGGTTCGGGGATCTCCGACTATTCCGCCAAGCGAGTCACCGAACGCAAGGCTAAAACCAACGGTTACCCACATTAACGAAACGATCCCCATCGCAATGAAGCTCTGGAGCATGGTTGAGAGAACGTTTCTCTTGTCGACCATCCCGCCGTAGAAAAACGAAAGGCCAGGGGTCATGAGGAGGACGAGTGCGGTAGCCGTTAGCATCCAGGCGGTATCCCCTGCGTTAATCTCTCCGCTCGGCTGCGCGGCATCTGTGGACGGTATGAACGCCCAGAAGAGGCTTATGAGGCCAAGTGCCGCAAGCGGGACGGCCCAGAGGGCGGGTTTTAATGGGACGGTTCGTGCTGCTGCCATGGCTCTCCGAGAGATTCCTCTTCATAATCGTTCAGCTCTCTCAGTAGCTTCGACTAAGTCGGACTGAAAGACTTGCCTTATGTATCGTACAAATAACACTATATGGCTAGGCGATTAGGCTAATTGGTAGTAAAATTATCATAAAAACGCGTAGTGTAGCATAGGCATCAAACCACGCGAGTCTCTCAGTGGCAGCACATGGGAAGGGGGCGCGGAGCCAGTTAGCCCACCTTGACACGGCACTGAGCCATAAACGCGTGCACCATGACCACCCTCCTTACATGACCGGGGACAATCTTTCAGTGACCGAGGAATGTAAACTGCTTCGGGTAAGCGACCCAAACATCCCGTCATCCTCGTTAACCAAGCGACTTAGGAGCCTCTTGATATCTCCCAGCGCGACCGTGCCGATTCGGGATAGCTCTTTTGTTGAGGAGATCGGAACCGGAACCGCGTCGGGCCCTGACGATGTTGGCGCGGGAAACAAGAGTGTCCCGGCGACCGAGAGCGATGGGGGAACGCCAATAACCGCGCTTTTAAGCGCGGCCTTGACATTCTTCACAACTGCGTCACCGGTTGCCCCTTGCGCAATCAAGATTACCTGTGCGGGAGCCTTTATTCCCGGCATCACCGCGTTCAAGGAGCCAAGAATCGCGTCGACCCCGTTCACGCGCGCAGCGGCATCGCTCGATGATACGTCGAATGCGCAAAAGTTGTAGTGTTCTTGCATGGCCGGTTCGTTCGCGATCGCCGCTCCTATTACCGGCCACTCGTACGAGATGTGAGTGTTGGGTGTAAAAAAGATAACGGTGGGGAGGGCCGGGTGCGCGTTACCTAAGCAGGAAAGGGTCTGACCTCCCGTAGCGAAGATCTCGTTCCAAGCCCCAGGTCCATCCGTTACAAGCGAAACAACCCTATCATGAAGTCGTATCTCACCTCGCTCAAGGGTGTTGAAAGCCGCTAAGTGCGCCCGAGCGCGATCGTCCCTGACCCGCTCGTCAAACGACACAAGGAAGGCGAGGGGTAAGCATTGGCGCGCGGTGTGTTTGCCTGTGCCAACCTCCACCTCCACTACCTGGCACCCTGTTCCAGCCGCTCCTAGTGACCCGGTAGAAGATTCGCTTGCGGTCTCGCTTAGTACTAAATTCCACTCGGAGAGCGTGAGCGGGTCGTTATCGGCGTCGAGGTCAACGATGTACCTGGTCTCACCAGGCGCCGGTGAGAGTGTGCCGTTGTGGGTGAGTCGAGCTACCTCACGCACAGCGCGGTTGTAGGCGACCGAAATATCCTTGCAAACTTGGTTAGCGGGATCGTCGCATCCGGATTCCGCGAAGATCGCCTCGTATGCGTGGTGAGCCGCACGCAGGAATCGCTCAAGTGATACGGGAAGGGCAACCTCAAGATCGTTTTGTCCCCGCAGATACCACGCCTCAGAGATGAGGAGTGAGCGTTGAGCGGCGGCAGGGATACCGGCAATCCGAGGGTCTGATTCAAGGCTTGCTGGATCGCCGAGCTGATCAACGGTGAGTCCGAGGGTAGCGATGTCGGTCTGTGCGGTGCGAGAGAACGAGACGCTCGACTCTGTCGGTGTGATGGGTAGCTCGGCCTCTCGAATCTGCCTGGCAGACGAGAGTGAGGAGCATCCGGACACTAACGCGCAGGCTGCAAAGAGAGCTAGAAGGGAGATGCGTGTGAGCATTATCATGGGCGTATTTGACGGCAAAGCGATGAATCCGGCAAGGTCATTTGGTGAGCCGTTAGTACCTCCGGTGGCTATCTGTATTGACCGAACTCTGAGGGATCGGTGAGTGGTTTGGGGAATGACCGCGCTTGTACACGTAAGGGCTCATGGTTGTGTATTTGATACCTCCACGAGGTGATACATGGCTACATCCAGGCAAACATCGCAACAACCCAGTAATCGAGATCTCCTGGTCGCTGAAACCGAGGAGCAGGGAGCGTTCTTCGATCTTGTGCGTGTGGCGAGTCGTCTCGAGGGGGAGCTTAACAGAGTCTTTCGCCCGTACGATCTTACCACCGCAACCTTTTCGATATTGAGCATCCTTGCGCGGGTCAATCCCGAGGGGCTCTCCTGCGGCGATGTGGCGGGCCAGTTAATCGCTGAGGTGCCTGATATGACCCGACTCCTCGATCGCCTTGAGCGACTTGAATATGTGCTTCGAGAGCGAAGCTCTCTTGATAGGCGGATGGTCAAGGTTCGCTTAACGGAACGGGGACTTGAGGTGGTTCGTAACCTGAAAGCAGTTGTGCAACGGTGTCACAAGGAGCAGTTTGAATCCCTTGCCCCTGATCGACTTGAGGAGCTTCGCGAGATTCTCCGCCAAGTGGCACGAGAGGAGCGACCGGAGGGGCGCGCGACGGTCGCGCCGCCCCGTCAGGTAGGAGCGGGCTCGTAGTACCTTATGACTTTGGGGTCTTATATGCTTTGTGGCCCTAAGCAGTGAACACGTCACTTACCTCTAGGCAGCCTCGGCTGCTCGGGGTATTCTGTCGATCTGTGACTGTTGTTCTCGCCATTCATCATGTTCTCTAGTTTCGCCGCGACCGTTTCTCTGGTGGGTGTTGTAGCATTGTGTAACGCTGCGCAGGTAGCTCTTACGAACGCCCGTCGTAATCGCTTAGAAGCCGATCTCTCCAGGGGCTATCGAGGGGCTCAGTCAGCCGTCGATCTCGTCGAGCGGATTGATGATGTCGTCGCCGGCGCTCGCGTGGCGGTGGCGCTCTGCGTTGTTGCCGCAGTGCTCCTTCCGGGAGAAGCTGTCGTAGAGATGGTAGCGACCGGTGTTGGGGGGGCGCGTATTTTTGGAGAGGTTCTCGTAGTGGGATCACTTTCCTTTATTCTCGTTGTGTGCGGGGACCTTCTTCCATCGCGCCTCGCCGAGCGGAACCCCGAGGTCATCGCTCGTTTGCTTTCGCCTATCGTAGCACCCATCGTTTCACTAGTTCGTCCCCTCTCAGTTGTGGCACATGCTATCGTGTCCCGCGCGCTAGGGCCGATCCGGCCGGAGCGTGTGTCGGATGAGGATGTTGAGGAGGACATTCGGGATATCGTCGAGGAGGGGCAGCGCGCCGGTGTAATCGAGCCGGGTGAGCGGGAGATTATCAACCGGGTCTTTAAGCTTGACGATAAGCCGCTTGCGACCTTGATGACCACGCGGGGGGACGTTGTGTTTTTGAAGCGTGCGGATCCTTTGGAGGTAAATCTTCTTGCCGCGGCCACGTCGAAGCACACCTGGTTTCCGGTTCTCGGGGGCACCGAGGATGACGTCCTCGGGATCGTACGCTTGAGCGATTTGGTTGAGCTCTCCGCTCGTCCAGAGCTTTTTCCGCAGGGCCTATCGGATATCATGGTGAAGCCGGTGGAGGTACCGGTTTCGATGAGCGCTCTAAAGCTCCTCGAACTTTTTCGTGATGACGGTGAGCGATTCGCGCTCGTTCGCGATGAGCACGGAACGCTCTCGGGTATCGTAACGGTATACGATGTTCTTGAAGTAATCGTTGGTGAGATCGGTGACTCCGCATCACCTGAGGAGCGGTCTGTAGTCCAGCGTGAGGATGGATCGTACCTCGTTGACGCAAGTAGTGATGTGCGAGAATTCTTCGAGACCCTGGGCGTCGCTGATGAGTCCCCGTTCAACGGAGCCGAATTTCATTCACTCGGTGGATTCGTTATGACCACATTAGGATACGTCCCCAGGGAAGGCGCGCGATTTAACGCCTTTGGCTATTCCTTTGAGGTGGTCGACATGGACCACAATCGAATCGACAAGGTTCTCGTTACTCCACTCGCTGAGCGTAAAGCCGCTAGCGGCGAGTAGATCAAAAGATCGTTCCTACCTTCTTGGTTATGGCTCTCAAGTGGAGCTTTGGCCTCCTCGCAGCAACGAACGAGGTTTTCATGCTGGGTAGTACATATCCAGAGAGGTAACGTTCCGATGCAAAAAACAGATTTCAGCGGTCGCTGTCAGGCTCCCTGTTGAGAGGGTTTTCTGGCCATTTGTGCTTTGGATACCGTCCACGAAGCTCCTTGCGAACCTCCGGATAGCCAACGCGCCAAAAATTGGCGAGGTCTTGAGTGACCTGCACCGGTCGATGCGCTGGCGAGAGGATGTGGATGGTCGCGGGGACGCGGTAGCGCCCGATGCGCGGAGTCTCACGAAGTCCGAAGAGATCCTGTATCCGCGCCTCGAATCGTGGGGATATGCCCACAGAGTAATCGAGGGTGCGAGGTCGACCCGTTTGCGTAGTAATCGCGGCGGGGGCTATCTCATCAAGCTCTCGGCGGTCAGACCACGAGAGCGTCGATTCTAATGCGTGGTGAATGACATGGTCCGACAGACCCTTTATGGATGGTGGCTGCGGAAGGTGAGGAAGGAGCCACTCGGTTACCGTCCTGCGCAATGTATCGTCTGATAGGTCGGGAAGGGTTGCCCCCTCGCCTTGGCGTTCGCGTGCCCAACGAATACGGGAGAGAAGCGCCTGAGTAGCATCGCTCAAGATGACCCTACTCCACCCCTCGGTGGTTTGGAGCCACGCGCCGAAGGCGTCGGCGATCTCCTCGTTGGAAGCCTTTGGGTCCGCGCGCGAGGAGACTACCACCGCGCCGATCCTTGTAACGCGAGATGAGGAAAGGGCTCCCGTGTTCGTGTCGACGCGAACCTCGGTGGATGAGGCGAGTAGGTGGGAGAGACCGCCTTTGAATAGCTCGGCAGAAAGGGGCGCTGCCAGTCGAATGACGAGTTCACCAGCTAAGTCCTGAACGGAGCAGGCAACAAGGAACTCGGCTTGACGAAGATAATCCCCGGCTTTCAGGGAAGCTCCCTTTCCGGAGGCGAGAAGATACCGATGCGAGCCCTCATCCCGCCTACGGGCGATCCGTTCAGGAAAGGCGAAGGAAAGGAGGAAGGCCACTGCGTCCGCTTCGGATCCTTGAAAGGGGGTCTGAGAGGGGAGTTTAGGAAGGGAGCGAATTCGATCGCTCCATCGATCGCACAGCTCAACAAGGCGATGCGTGTTGGGACTTCGACGCCCCGGCGCTGAAAGGGCGTCAAGTCGAGCATGTATCGAGGCCGTTGGGGATGCATGTCCTAAGATGTCTCGTTCCTCCAGGATGGTTATGAGGCGCGCTGCGAGCGTCTCAAGAGAGTGTGTGCGCGCGGCGCTGGCAAGTGTACCGAGTCGGGGATGCGCGCCGAGTGAAGCGATAGACCTACCGTGCGGTGTTATGCCCCCTCGGTCGTTAAGAGCGCCTAACACACGGAGCGCCTCACGGGCGGATTCGAGTGAGGCTCGGGGTGGCGCTGTAATCCACGAAAATGTTGAGGGATCCTTGACACCCCACGCGGCGAGGTCAAGCACGGTGGAGATCACGTCGGATCGAAGCACCTCAGGTTCTCGATAGGGTCGCCGGGTAACGTGCTCCTGTTCGCTCCACAAGCGGACGCAGATACCGCTGGCCGTCCTTCCAGCGCGACCTGCGCGCTGTTCAGCGGCGTCTCGCGAGATCGGTTCCACCGCCAGGGTTGAGAAGCCTCCTGAGTCGACCCGCGAGACCTTGTGTGTGCCTGAATCGACCACGACCCGTATTCCTTCGATGGTGAGGCTTGTCTCCGCAACGGTCGTGGCGAGGACTACCTTACGACGGCCGCGAGGGTCGGGCTGTATAGCGGCGGTCTGTTCGTGAAAGGGGAGGTCTCCGAAGAGTGGCATCGCTATCGCGTCGAGGCGGGCGCGTTCGAGGATCTCTTGCGCGCGCTGAATCTCAAAGGCCCCTGGGAGAAATGCGAGGATATCACCTTCGTACTTCGAGGCCGCGCTTTTAATAGCTTGAGCAACCCGCTCCCACACCGGGCGTCGCACGTCACCCGGCTCGTATCGGATCGAAACGGGATAGGTTGTTCCCTCGAACGCGTAGCGCCACGCGTCAGCGAGAAACTGGGGGGGAAGCGACTCCCCAAGGGTTGCTGACATGATAATGAGCTTCAGGTCCGGACGAAGCACTGAGATCGTCTCAAGGGTAAGCGCGAGACTAACATCGGCGTGGAGGCTCCGTTCGTGAAACTCATCGAAGATAACGGCGCCGACCCCGGAGAGGGAGGGATCGGCGATTAGACGCCGGGTAAGGAGCCCTTCGGTAATGACCTCAACGCGAGTGTTCTTCGAACGTTTGGATTCAAGTCGAACTGAGTAGCCTATAGTTTGCCCAACCGGCTCGTTGAGAAGATCGGCCATGCGCGACGCTACGCTCTTTGCCGCGATTCTCCGTGGTTGGAGGATGAGGATCGTTTTGCCCGCGAGCGAGGGGTCTTCGAGCAGTTCCAGCGGGAGTACGGTTGTTTTTCCCGTACCGGGCGGCGCCTCCAGAAGCGTTACCGTATGCGACGAGATCCCCTCCCGTAGTGGGGTGAGGCGATTCGCTATCGGAAGGGTGCGGATCGCCGTGCGCCAATCGGGATTCATGTCGATGGTACCCAGCTCAGAGAGAAGATATGAGCAGTAAAGCCTTCAACGTCGAGATACAAACCCCGAGTGGAGAGCTCTTGAGCGTCTCGTTCGTACCGCGCTTGAGAGAGGAGGTCCGTAAGGAGTGCCGAGCCGGTCTGCGGGAGCGCTTGGGGGAGTTGAACGAAGCACTGCCCACGGTACGCGGCGTAGTTTACCGTCACGAGGAGGTCCCCGGATTCGTGTGCGATAAAGTAGGCGACGAAGTTAGTGTCAGTGGGGTTTCCCTCCCATGCTTGAGCGCAGCGCAGCAATTGCCAATCCCCGTGCTTAGACACGTGGGAGTTTATGATCGGAAGTAGCTTGTCGTAGATAGCTGTTACTCTCGGATCAACGACCTCTACGGGACCTCTTTTCAAATGAACCGGTACTCGCGCGCGATGTCCCTCCAGTTGTCCATGATGAAAAAACCGCATCCCGGGGGCGAGGTAGGCAACGACCGCAGCGGCGTTGTGTTCCGGAGGCGTGAGCTTACTCGCCACCCTCGGTTCATCGTGATTCTCTAGAAATCGCGCCATTCGGGATGTGTACGATAGGGGAGTGCGAAGGTGTGGCGCGAGCCGACTCGCTTCGTGATGAAGGAGTCGGTCATACAACACCTTATCGTAGGTGTAGGTGAATCCTTGCTCCTGCAGCTTCGCCTCATAATCCCAATACACCTCGGCGAGGAAGAGAAAGTTGGGATGGTCGCGGCGCACCTGCTCGATCGCCTCCGGCCACCAGGAATGAGTGAACATCTCTCGTGCTTCAGGGCGTCCCCCCCACGTTCGGGTAAAAACTTCAGGCTCCAAGAGCATCGCCATATCACAACGAACGCCGGAGCATCGGGTTGCGATGTTGCGCAGCTCTCCGATCATCGCGGCTCGGAGGTGTGGGCTGAAGAAATTGAGTTGGAGTGTATCGGGCCATCCGGGATAATTCGGATCTCGTCCGTACGCGGCGATGGAGCCGTTCGCAAGCTCTGTCCAGAGGTCAGGTGCCCTCCAAAGGTCGGAGTCGCTCCCTCGCATAAGGAAGTCGGGACGTTGCGTAACCCAACGGTGATCCAATCCGATATGATTCGGAACAAAATCGAGGAGAAGGTGGATGCCTCGCTGCTCCAGTCGCTCTCTAAAATGAGCGAGTTCCCCGTCACCTCCGATGGAGGGGTCCGTGACGTACTCACACACCGCGAACGGTGAACCGCAGATGTCGTCTGCACGGAGGTCAGGCAGAACCGCTTCATACTCACGATGCCATTCCGATCGCTCGCTAGATATTCTTTGGCCGGTCGGTCCGATCTTCCATACCCCGAGCAGCCACACCCAATCAAAGCCCTTTGCGGCGATTCGATCGAGCAATGAGTTTGGCACATCGTTGAGGGTCGCCCGTGGACCTATCTCGGAGAGTAGGACCCTCGTGTTGATCTGGTAGAGTGATGGATTCACCCTCTTAGTATAGATCTGAGGTGTCGTGTCGCAAAAGCACCGTGAGAAGATCGCCGATCTGGACCGGAGGTGTCACATGAGCGGCGGTTCCTCTGCCATTTCGATCCCCTTGTCATAAAGGTGGTTTAGTGAGCAGCCATCGTTCCCCTAACCTCGGTACGAATCACAGGGCGTCCCAGCGCGACGTAACCTATTGAATACTCGCGGCAATGAGGGAGTTCTTGGCCTGAATACGGAGCTTATGTCAAGCGTGCATACGTGCGCGCCGCTTTTACTCGCCAATCTACCGTAGGGTGTTTCCCCGCGCCCCGTGGTCGGCTACATTCCCGGTATCTCCAACGGGTTGCCCTAGCTTACGGCGTCGCTGCCTACCGGCCCTGCATGGGGTCGTGTCGCACCAATCTTTACCAAGAGTGAGGAATGAGGGTCTCTGGGCAGCCTTGCGGGTTTTAGGTGTGGGGAGGTTCCCACAGTAGGAAATAGGTATGGGTCTTATTCGTGATTTCTATGGATCGACGGTCGGCAAGAAGGTTGCCATGGCCGTGAGCGGTCTCGTGTTGGTGCTTTTTGTAATCGGTCATATGGCCGGCAACTTGAAGATCTTCGCCGGGATCGATCCCACTACCGGCGATTACAAGATCGACGATTACGGTGTGTTCCTTCGAACTATGGGAGCTGAGATGTTCGGCAAAGAGGGCGTGCTGTGGATAGTGCGCATAGGACTCCTTGCAGCCGTTATGATTCACGCCTTCAGCGGAATCGCTCTCGCGCGGCTCAATCGACGGGCCAAGCCGCAAGGATATCAGGTGCGGTCGTACCGCTCGGCTAACGCGGCATCTTTGACGATGCTCTATGGCGGACTATTCCTGATCGTGTTCATTACCTTTCACATCCTTCATTTCACCACCGGCACACTTCACTTTAACGGGTTTGTGCACGGCCAGGTATACGCAAACGTGTATAGCGCGTTTCATAATCTTGCTACCGCAGGTTTTTATGTTGTAGCGATGGCACTCCTTGGGCTTCATCTCTATCACGGGACGTGGAGCATGTTTCAGACCCTCGGTATTGACGCTCCGCGTTGGAATAATGGAATTCGCGCGGCTGCTAAGGTTGTCGCCGTGGCGATGTTCCTGGGGTTCTCGTCGGTTCCTATTGGTATAGCGGTCGGAGCGTTACCCGCGCCGGTTGAGACCCGATCGACGGCCAGTCATTAGTTTTCTTTGTGGAGCGAACGTATGCAATTAGAACTTAACTCAAAGATTCCAGATGGCCCCCTTGAGCAGAAGTGGCAGAAGCACAAGGCTTCAATCAAGCTCGTAAACCCAGCTAATAAACGTAAGTATTCCATAATCGTCGTTGGAACCGGTCTCGCCGGCGCGTCCGCCGCCGCTTCGTTCGGCGAGCTTGGGTACCGCGTCAAAGCGTTCTGCTTTCAGGACTCTCCTCGTCGGGCGCACAGCATCGCAGCGCAGGGAGGGATTAACGCGGCAAAGAACTATCAGAATGATGGTGATAGCGTGCACCGGCTCTTCTACGACACGATTAAGGGGGGAGACTTCCGCGCTCGAGAGGCTAACGTTCACCGACTCGCTGAGTTGAGCGTCAATATCATCGACCAGTGCGTGGCGCAGGGTGTTCCCTTCGCGCGAGAGTATAGTGGTCTCCTTTCGAATCGTTCTTTCGGTGGCGCCCAGGTGTCTCGTACCTTCTATGCCAAGGGGCAGACCGGTCAGCAACTTCTTCTCGGAGCCTATGCGGCTTTGAATAGACAGATTCATGAGAAGAACGTCGAGATGCACTCCTCCACGGAGATGCTCGACCTGATTATCGCGGACGGGAAGTGCAAGGGGATCATCACCAGAAATCTCCGCACCGGAAAGATCGATACACACGTCGCCGACGCTGTGGTTCTCGCGACCGGCGGATATTCAAACGTGTTCTATCTCTCGACGAACGCTAAGGGATGTAACGTCACCGCAATTTGGCGAGCCTATCGCCACGGCGCTGGAATGGCGAATCCATGCTTCACGCAGATCCATCCGACCAGTATCCCTGTCTCGGGCGAGCATCAATCGAAGCTTACCCTCATGTCCGAGTCGTTACGAAATGACGGTCGCGTATGGGTTCCGAAGAACAAGGGGGATACCCGCCGACCAGCAGAGATCCCTGAGAGTGAGCGTGATTATTACCTAGAGCGCCGGTATCCGAGCTTCGGAAACCTGTCCCCCCGTGATATCGCGTCGCGTGCCGCCAAAGAGCGATGCGACGCTGGATACGGCGTTGGGCCGATGGGTCTTGGTGTGTATCTCGATTTTGCTGACTCGATTAAACGACTCGGACGAGACGCTATCGAGGCTCGCTACGGAAATCTCTTCGATATGTACGCGAATATCTCGGGAGAAAATCCGTACGAAACGCCGATGCGGATCTATCCTGCGCCGCACTACACGATGGGAGGACTGTGGGTAGACTACAACCTTATGACCACCATTCCAGGATTATTCGCGGCAGGCGAGGCGAACTTCTCTGACCATGGAGCGAATCGTCTCGGCGCGAGCGCCCTCATGCAGGGTTTGGCTGATGGGTATTTCGTTTTGCCCTACACGATCGGTGACTACCTTGCAGGCGTCAAGCCCGGTTCAATCTCGCTCGACGCTCCTGAGGTAAAGGCAGCTCAAGACCGAGTGAACGCGCGCTTGAACGCGTTCCTCTCGATGAAGGGCACGAAGCCGGTAGACCATTACCACCGGTTACTTGGCCGCATCATGTGGGACAAGTGCGGAATGTCACGAAGCGCTGATGGATTGAAGGGAGCAATCAGCCGTATCAACGAGCTCCGTGAGGAGTTCTATAAGAACGCGTTCGTTGGTGGGAGTGGAGAAGAGCTGAACCAGGAGCTTGAGAAAGCCGGCCGCGTTGCTGACTTCTTTGAGTTTGCTGAGCTTATGTGTATCGATGCGCTTGATCGTAACGAGTCGTGCGGTGGTCACTTCCGAGAGGAGTATCAAACCGAGGACGGCGAGGCGAAGCGTGACGACCAGAACTACTGCTACTCGGCAGTGTGGAGTCTTCGAGAGGGGGGTGGGCACGATCTTACGAAGGAGCCGCTTGAGTTTCAGAACGTGCATTTGGCAACCCGTAGTTACAAGTAGGAGTTGAGTTATGAATCTTACATTATTCGTTTGGCGCCAGAAGAATGGTGACTCGAAGGGGTCCTTTGAGCGACATGAGTTGAAAGGGGTGAGTGAGGACTCCTCGTTTCTTGAGATGCTCGATATGTTAAACGACCATCTCGTTGAGAGCGGAAAGGCTCCGGTTGCGTTCGAGCACGATTGTCGAGAGGGGATCTGTGGTTCGTGCTCTATGACCATCAACGGTCGTCCTCACGGGCCAAAGAGGCTCACGACGGCCTGTCAGCTCCATATGCGTACCTTCAAGGATGGCGATACCATCTACATCGAGCCGTTCCGAGCGAACGCATTCTCGGTTGTTAAGGATCTCGTGGTTGACCGGGCAGCGTTCGATCGGATTCAACAAGCCGGAGGGTACGTTTCGGTCAACACCGGACCCGCTCCTGAGGCAAATTCTATCGCTATTGATAAGGATCACTCTGACGAGGCGTTTGACGCCGCAGCGTGTATCGGATGTGGCGCATGTGTTGCGGCTTGCCCCAACGGTTCCGCCATGCTCTTTACCGCCGCGAAGATTACGCACCTCGGTCTCCTACCGCAGGGTCAGCCGGAGCGTACGAGCCGTGTGCTCTCCATGGTTAAGCAGATGGACGCGGAGATGTTTGGTTCGTGCACTAATCACGGTGAGTGCCAGGAGGCATGCCCGAAGGGGATCAGCATTAAGTATATCACTCGCATGAATCGCGACTTCATCATGGGTAACTTCCGCAAGGCGGCGAGCATTCGCGGGAAGATGCAGGCGCAGTAGGCGCGCGGTGGCAGAGCAGATTTCGTATTCGCAGATGTCGGGGGTCGTGGTGGCGCGTTGTAGCCTTGCTAGTCTTTGCTACCTGACGTGCCCTATTAATTCCCATCGTATGGACGCAGCCGCAGGAAGCTTTTGCTATAGTCTCGGATTCTCGTAAGGAATAGGTATGCGGATCGCTCATATCGCTCTCGGCTTATCACTTCTGGTGTCTACCGGTTGTTTCACCGCTGCACCGAGGAAGGAGCCCACAGTGGAGTCGATACCCGTCGGAGCCTGCAATCCTCTCCCGTGCGCCAACATTACGATCGCATCGCTGCCACCTCTTCCCGAATCGTTTTCTTTAGAGGCTCGGTCCGCGATCATGCAGCGGGTAGCACGAGCGCTGTACGCTCCGCTCGACACCATCGAGACTGAGGCTACTCAGGAGCAATTTATTGAAAGCGTCAAGGCGCACTACGATGAGTATCTTCAGGTAAAGGATCCGGAGACCGTTGTGGACTGGCAGGTCTCCCGTTCAGCGTTCATCATCTTCGCGAACGACGCCTTCGTCAGCGTGGTTGTGAAGAATGAAGGGTATCTCGGTGGAGCGCACGGTTTTAGGGATGAGCAGATCTTTGTATTTGACGGCCAAAGCGGAAAGGTTCTTACATGGGATGACATCCTCGTGACTGAGTCGAGGGATATCTTTGTCAGGGCGGCTGAGGCTGAGTTCCGTCGCGCCCGCGATATTAAGCCTTCAGAGAGCTTAGAGGAGGCGGGATTCACCTTCCCAAACGACACCTTCGCGCTGCCCCTCAACTTCGCGATAACCGATAGAGGAGTTAGTCTTCACTATAATCCGTACGAAGTTGGTCCGTACGTTATGGGTCCAACCGATTGCGTCGTGCCGATCGATGTTGCGGGTCCCGCCCTGAACACGGCGGTGATTAATCTCACCGGGGTGTCCAAGGGGCAGGGGTTGCTGTAGGTCTCTCATGTTCATTGCACAAGGAAAACCGGCAATCGTGTTGGCCCCTATGGATGGGGTTACGGACGCCCTTATGCGTCGGTTACTGACGAGGCGAATGCCGTTCTCCTATTGTGTCACGGAGTTTATTCGCGTGTCCGGCATGGTACCACCGGACAAAACGTTTCTTCTGGATGTCCCAGAGTTGCGACATGATTCTCGTACGAAGTCGGGAGCGGCTGTGCAAGTTCAGCTCCTTGGAGGCGATCCAGAGCGTCTTGCCGAATCGGCTTTGCGCGCGGTTCGACTTGGAGCCACCGGGATCGATCTAAATTTCGGGTGTCCCGCTCCGACGGTTACTAAGCACGATGGGGGCGCAACCCTTCTTAAGTTTCCTGATCGCCTTGAGCTGATCGTCTCGACGGTTCGGGCGGCGGTACCTTTGGATATTCCGGTATCCGCCAAGCTGCGGCTCGGGTGGGATGATCCTCGAGCCATTCATGGTAACGCCGAGCGTGCCGCCCGCGGAGGAGCCTCGTGGATAACGATCCACGGGAGAACCAAGATGCAGGGCTATACGCCGCCGGCGTATTGGGAGCCTATCGGAGAGGTTCGTCGGAACCTCGACATCCCCGTTGTGGCGAACGGCGAACTGTTGTCCGTGGATGATCTCCGTCGGTGCCAGGATCAGAGTGGGTGTGAGCATTTTATGGTAGGGCGCGGAGCTCTTGCGGAGCCTGGGTTAGTGACGGAGCTTGCCACAGCACTAGGCATGGTGGTGTGTGATGAACATGTCTCTTGGTGCGGTGGTGAGGCGCATCGGTGGCGTCCGCTTCTGCGTGAGATGGTTGAACTCTCCCGAGATGCAGGAGAACCGGAGCGACGGACTATCTCGCGGGTCAAGCAGTGGCTCAACTACGCGCGACATAAGGGGGCCGTCCAGTGGTTTGATTCGCTCAAACGGCTTGAGAGCCTCGATGCTATTCTAAACCATATCGATGAACTCTCGATCCCTTCATCCGTCGAGGAGAGGAGAGCGGCGTAATGGAGGAGCTCCTCAAGGTGGTGCGCGAATTGGCGCCCCCCGCCGTGTGGTCGGCGGGCGTTGAACTTTCGCGAAATGCCGAGTTTCAGGAGATGCCGTCGAGTGCCGAGGATGAGCGGATTTTTCGCATCGTGCAACGTCCGCGGGATCCGGTGTTCACCGTTACCCTCTCTGATGCGAATGAGTCGTGGCAGAGCGACTGTCCATGCGAAGACGATCCGTGTCGACACGTGATCGCCGCCATTATCGGTGTTCGGCAAAATAGGGTAGTGAGTGGCGCCGTAAAGCGGAGCGGCGCGCCATCGGGGGCCGTCGCCCATACATTTACCAGAGCGAACGGTCGACTCTCATTTGCCCGCTACCTCGTATTCGGTGAGGAGCGCCGCGAGGTGCTCGGAAGCCTTACCGCGGCCGTACGCGCGCTTCCGCCAGGGGGGCCCGCCATCGTTGTTACGAAGGATGAGGAGCAGGTGGACCACGTTCTTCCCTCTCGTAAGAGCGGAGTTCTCAATCCTCGCACGACCAGAATGTTACTCTCTGTGCTGGCGCGTCTTCCCCACGTTGAGCTTGACGGTGTGCTTGTGCAGGTATCGTCAACACCGGTCCCGTGCGCGCTTGAGGTAGTCGACGATGGGGATGGTTTTCGGGTACGGATCGAGCGGAACGCCGACGTCTCTGAGGTATTCGAAAATGGGGCTGCCATTCGAGGCGGTCTTCTTTCTCCCGTGGCGGATACCGCCCTCACGGCCGACGAGTGGCTCGCCTTCAAGGGAGAGGGCCGCTTGTACCGGCGTGAGGATGGCGTGGAGCTTGCGTCGGCAGTGATTCCTGTCCTGGAGGGTCGTATCCCGATAAGGGTTAAGAGCGTTCGGGTTCCTCGGGGCGTAAAGAGCTACCCACGGATCGTGATCGAAACCGTTGGCGATCGTGTGGACGATACCATGACCGTGATTCCTCATCTTGTGTACGGGGATCCTCCCTTTGCGGAGGTACGAGGAGATCGACTTGAGGTTCAGGAGCGCGATCGGGTGCCGGTACGTGACCGTCTGGAGGAGTCTCGACTGGCGAGGGATCTGCAAACGCGTCTGTTCGTGCGTCTCAACGAAGCGAAGGTGTTCAAGGGGGAGGCAGCTCTTCAATTCTCTCGACAACTTAAAGGCTGGGAGACCCGAGGCGATGGTCGTTCGTTGTTTACGCCTGCCACCGGATTAACTCCACGTCTTGTAGATGAGGGCTCCGCGCTGTCGCTCGTGTTTGAGACGCAGGATGGCCGTCGGGCCTCTTCTGACGCGATATCTTCGGCATGGCGTGGGAGCGGAGGGTTTGTTCCTCTCGACGGTGGGGGATGGGGTGAGTTGCCTCGCGCGTGGCTCGATGCTCACCGAGTGGCCGCGTTGCGATTACTCAGCGCTCGAGACGGGACAGCCGAATGTTCCGCTCAACGATTCGCGGATGTTGGAGAGATCTGCGCCTCACTTCAGGTACCGTATCCAACCTATTTTGAGCGACTACGGAGCGCCCTCGCTGACCGCACATCACTTCCTGATGCGAAGCTGCCCGAAGACCTCGTCGCCGATCTTCGGCCGTACCAACGGGTCGGGGTGAACTGGCTGGCATTTCTGAGGGAGTATTCCTTTGGGGCTCTTCTGGCTGATGATATGGGTCTTGGAAAAACACTCCAAGCGATGTGCGTGATGCGGGGACGGACCTTGGTTGTCGCGCCCACGTCCGTGCTCTACGCGTGGGAGGAGCAGATCTCACGCTTTCGACCGCACATCTCCCTCTGTCGCTATCACGGCGCCTCTCGAACCCTGGATCGCTCCGCGGATCTCGTGATTACGACCTACGCGCTCTTGCGGCTGGATGTGGATCTGTTGTCAGAGGTTCAGTGGGATACGATCGTGCTCGATGAGTCCCAAACGATAAAAAATCCTGATAGTCAGGTAGCTCGGGCGGCCTATAGGCTTTCCGGAAACTTCAAAGTGAGTCTGAGCGGCACCCCTGTTGAGAACTCGCTGGAGGACCTCTGGAGTCAGATGCATTTTCTTAATCCGGGCCTCTTGGGCACCCGCTCTGAGTTTGAGCAGCAGTTCGGCGCGAAGATTCGCTCTGGAGATCCTGTTTCGGCGCAGGCACTCCGCGCTCGCGTTGCCCCCTTTATGATGCGTCGTCTGAAGCGGGATGTCGCGCTTGAGCTTCCTCCGAAGACGGAGGTCGTTCTTGAGTGTGAGCTTGATGCTGATGAACGGCTCGCCTATGAGTCCGTCATGGCTGCTTCTCGCAGTGAGGTGTTGCGAAAACTCGATCAAGATTCCAACCTTCTCTCCGTTCTTGAAGTGCTCCTTCGGCTTCGCCAGGCGTGTTGTCACACCGGATTGCTTCCAGGCTATTCGTCCCCGATCTCAAGTAAGGTTAGACTTCTGCTTGAATCCCTCGAACGTTCGATCGAGCAGGGCCATCGGGCGCTGGTTTTCTCGCAGTGGACCTCGCTCCTTGATCTGATCGAGTCTCCGCTGAGAGAGCGAGGGGTAACGTTTGGGCGTATCGACGGCTCTACAACGGATCGCGACAGTGTGATGAGGGATTTCCAACGGCCAGATGGCCCGAGCGTTCTGTTGTTATCTCTCAAGGCGGGGGGTGTTGGACTCAATCTTACGGCCGCTGATCACGTCTATATCCTTGACCCGTGGTGGAATCCCGCAGTGGAGGACCAGGCCGCGGACCGAGCCTATCGGATCGGTCAGGTGAATCCAGTGCTTGTGCACCGACTCGTCGCCCGAGATACCGTCGAGCAGCGGGTACTTGCCCTTCAAGCAGAGAAGCGCGCCTTGCTCAGCGCGGCGGTAGGCGAGGGGCAAGTATCCGGACTTACCGTGGAAGATATCAGGATGCTCCTGGCCTAAATTGGTCGTAACTGGTTGTAATTGCAACTTGATCTATCTCTCATTTTTGTTGAAGTAAAACCACGGTACGTGTGGATAGGGGGTTGTGAGAAATGAGGGAGCCCAAGAACCGGCCGCTCGTGGTCGTATTATTCGAAAAGGTGGGGTCGTCGCGGCAGCGACCGTAGCCCCATCCAAAATCGCGCATCCAGCACCGCTGAGTACAACGGCGGAGAGCTCTGCTCCTGGTCGCATCCGAGGCATGAGGGACACCTTACTCACCTGCATCGGTATTCCTTTCGTATTCGCAGCCAGCGCCGGCTTTATGTGGAGCCGACCTCTTCAATCTCCCGCCCATGATGGCGGTGGAGCGGTTGAGCGTGGGGCTGCCGACCGCTTTCACCATATCGGGAGAGAGATGGCCGGACGTTTCTCTGCGCCAGTAACCGGGGTGGTTGTAAAACCAGAGCTTAAGATGGCACCGGTCCACGACATCAATTCTTCCAAGAGTGTTATTCCTCAGAAGGTCGCCTTCGTCCCAGAACGTCGTAAGGATGAATCTGCCGAGTCAAGCCAGGTCGATAACGAAGCGCTCAAGAGGCAGGTATTTCGGATCCTCAAAAAGCACGGGAGACCGGTGCAGAACGGGAAAGAGCTCGCCGCGGCGATAGTACGAGAGGCGTTAGCTCAAAACTACGATCCGGTGTTTGTCGCGGCAGTCATCAAATCCGAGAGCGCCTTTAATTCTCTTGCTCGTTCGCACAAGGGAGCTCAAGGGCTCATGCAGATTATGCCCAAGACGGGCGCGTGGCTCGCGGACCGACAATCGATACCTCGGGGAAAACTTACCGATCCGGGACACAACCTGAAGCTTGGAATCTCATACCTCAAACACCTTGAGGGGGAGTACGGCGGCAATCG
The DNA here is from genome assembly GCA_039799965.1 of Pseudomonadota bacterium. GTDB lineage: Bacteria > Bdellovibrionota_C > UBA2361 > UBA2361 > OMII01 > OMII01. Next base: position 13,689 of record JBDLRS010000119.1, on the reverse strand, counting down.
AGTGCTGACCCTTGTGGCCTATAACTGGGGACCGGGTCACGTTGCGTCTGCCTCCGCCGGAGACCGTCGGGTGCCAGGTGAGGTGATGCAATACGCGGTAAAGATCCTTAACGACTACCGACGGTGGTCCAGTGAGCTGCGAAGCTCGGTTGGTTAATCACGAACACAGGATACGACTCTGTTTTTTTCACCGTCTCCGCCTCGTTTCATAAAAACTCTCAAAATGCTCATGACGGAACCCTTTTCCCAACCCAGCTCGAAACATCCTACCCGACAGCAGCACCGAACGGAGAGGTGAGTCTATTCCCGCAACGGCGATGATATTACCGACCGGTGAGGCGCCCAACCGCGAAGTACAGACTGCGTTGCCCCTCTTCCGCTGTGCCCGCACCGATGTAGATCGGTAGGATCGGAGTATCGACACCGAGAAAGAGCGAGCCAGCCATGATGCCGGTAAGGCTCTCAACGCTCGGCGATGGATTGGTAAAGGTACCGTACTCGAGGGTTCCTCCCGCGAAGAAGCCCATGCCGAAAAGGGAGCTCCCAACCTCATCGAACCGTCTGTAGAGGTTAAGGCGCGCGATCCCCCAATCACTCGCGAGGATTGAGTTCTGTGTATATCCTGAGAAGTTGAGGAATCCACCCCACGCGAGTGAGCGGTATACAGGAGCTTCGCCACCAAATGTCCGACCAAAATCTCCACCCACAAGGAGCGTGTTCCGCCCACTCGTAAAGGGCTGAGAAGCTGAAATAGCGCCTCGGTTAAAATCATCGCTCGCTCCGAGCGAGTCGCTAGAGTTGTAGTATGACGATTTAATGACCGTTCCAGTTGTCGGAAAGTCAGGATTATCAACAGAGTCGATGTTGACGCTGACCGCGGCCTCTCCGATCTGATAGTTCTCGTTGGGAAGGTCGGGGTCTCCGATGTGGCGCTCGATATTCGCATCAGCGACACGGTACTCAGCGAGGACTTCGCCGATGTGACCAAGTTGCCGTCCCATCCCAAAGCCAACGAGAGCCTGTGAACGCTGGTACTCCGCGACTATCTCGTTTTTAACCATCGGATAGACCGTCTGGCGTGAAATATCGAAGCGAGGGGATACGAAGTAATCACTGCCGTCGTAGAGTGGCTGATAGAATTCACCGGAAATCTTCGGAGAGAAACCGATGTTAAGTTCTCCCTGAGCCCAGCCACCCGCTGAGGTAAGGTCGTTTACGCGATAGGCGCCTCCCATAGTGAGGTTGGTCTCGCCCTTAAAGTCATCCTGTAACGCAGCTCCAAACCGGAAGTAGTCATCGAGCCACTGCTTTCGCTTGGCGTCGATCTCCACACCTGTTTTGCCACTCCTCTCTATAACATCGTACCGAACGGAGACGTAGTCGCCGGTGTTGTAGATCTCCTCGATCGTTTCATCGAGAAGCTGGCGATCCAGTGGTTGACCTTCAGGGATCTTCGCCATTTTGGTAAGCGACTCTTCGGCTCCAATCTTGTCGGTCTTGACCGTAATGAATTCGATTACCGGTTGAGCCGCAAGGGACTCCCGTTCGCGCTTATATGCCTCATATTCACGCTGCGAAACCGAGAGCTTCTTGAGTTCAGGGACCGCCTTGCGAGCCGCATCCTCTCCGAGAGCGATTAGTTCCGCGGCCTTCGCGAAGTCTACGGCGGAGTACCCTGTAAGGTCCGGCTCGATCAGTATGTCTTTTTGGGTCAGGGTCTTCTTCTGGATCGCGGAGTTTTGAGCCAAAAGGAGTGAGATAATCTGTCCTGCGGTGCTGAGCGGGTTTTGCAGCTCCTCTTTTTTCTTGAGGTCTGCATTAAGTTCAACAACGATCAGGCGATCCGCTCCCATTCCGCGCACAACATCCATCGGGAGGTTATTTACCACGCCCCCATCTACGAGAAGTCGGCCATCCATCTCAACGGGCGCAAATACCCCCGGGACTGACATGCTGGCACGTACCGAGGTTGGAAGATCTCCTCGGGAAATGACCACGGCCTCTCCCGTTTCGATATCGGCTGCCACGACCCGAAGGGGGATGCGGAATCTATTGAAATCCGCCGGAGCGGGTGGGGCGTTGGAGTAGAGGCGTTGAAGAACAGGGAGAAGTCGCTGGCCTTGCACGACCCCGAACGGGGTCTTGAGCTTGCCGTCCTCAACTGAGAGCTTTGTGTCCCCATAAATCTCCCTATTTCGGCCCGACTTCGTGCGATAGGGAAGCTCCTCCCGTTCAACGCCATCGGAGAAGATCTCGTCCCAGTTCGATTCTTTAAGAACCTTCTCCATCTCCGGAACGGTTTGCCCGGTGGCAAAGGCGGCACCAACGATCGATCCCATACTGGTCCCGGCTACGAAGGCGACCGGAACTCGATTCTCTTCGAGAACTTTGAGAACACCGACGTGGGCCATACCGAGGGCTCCCCCGCCCGCCAGGACGAGCCCGATCTTCTCACCGCGACGGATCGTAGCAGGAGGGGTCGCCTTGTTGGACGCACTCTCGGCATAAACCCCTGGAGAGATCACAACAAGGGAAAAGAAGATGATCCAGAGCAGAGCTTTTAGAGATGATCCGGAGAGATACATTAGTCGGGAGGAATACATACGGACACCTGATTCACACAATCTAACAGCGATTATGCCCCACGCATAAACGGAGCAGATACCGCCTCGCCACCCTAATACTTTAGGTCGGTAGTTGACAATTGGTCTCAGTCGCACGAACGAGACTCTACGCTCCTCGTGGTCGTATTCGTTTACAGTATCGAATCGTTGGGCTGGTCGGGTGAAGGTTGTCGGTCTGAATAGTGACGACGGGCTTGATACGATCCTACCTCGCGGATTGGAGCGACGCCGCGAAGGCGGTTGTAAAACCCATGCTCATGACCCTCAGGCAACCAACGCTGAGGCGACTATTTCAGATTGAGAACGTCGCAGAGAGCCCTCTTGAGGATGTTGTACGTGCCGATAGTCCTCCCTTCCGGCTCTTCATTCGCCGTTTTTGGGGTCTCGAGATAGAGGACCCCGACCTTCCGCTGCTCTCCAAGGGCGCTGTAAATTCCCTCCAATGGGAGCGGCTGCGCATCCTCTTTCACGTCGAAGAGATGGCCGTGGGCTCCCAGTGCCGCCACCGCGAGATCCCCCGGATCGAGAGAGACGTTAGTTATGGCGCGAAGGTTTACCTGCCCGATGATCGTCCTCGGTTTCAAGCTGGCGGTGCTTGGGTCGATTACGAACACGCACCCTCCGGTAAAGCCGGCCTGCGGTATGATGGACTTCAGAAGCGTTTGAATGGCGCTCTTGTTAACCGCATAACCGTCGATTACGTTATAGAGCGTTCGAAGCGCCTCCTGGACGTGGGGAGGGCAGACTCGGAAGTCTTGGTCAGCAATGACCGCCTTCATCCTGGCGTGGACGTCGATGTTCCGTTTTGGATTGAAATTTTCGAGGCTGTTGAACACCTCAGGGAGAGCCTCCTGATACCTCTTCGCCTGCTCAACCGCACGCTCTTTGATGAGTTCTAGAGCACCCGTGCCGGCATTTTCGGTCAGGTATTGATTGGCTTTTTCCCAGTCGTTCTGAGCTGAAGGGTAGGTTTCAGGATTCTCCGCGCGAGCGAGGGCCTCGCCAACCTCGCACAGTTCGTCGTATGCCGCCCAGCTCGTTTCGTCGGTAATAAACGTGCCCTCCGGTTGATCTGGGTTTTCCGGTCGCAGCACGCGCATTGCAAGGAGCGATGGGGTAAACCCGAGCTCCTTTGAAAGCTCCTCATCTAATGTTGAATCCGGTTTAAGGTTGTTCAGAACCTTTGAGTACAAAGAGGGATAGTTCCATGCGATCAGGTTGAGCCCGATCTCTCGGATAACCCCTCGAGAGAATCCGACCTCTGGATCAAGATCCTTTTTCTCGCTCAGCACCGCGGCTGTAGACGCAATGACGGCGGTCTCTCTGAGTCGGGCGACCTGAAACGGCTCGCTCCAATGAAGAGAGTGCGTGGCGGGAAGCTTTTTATCCGGTGCAAGTATGTCCTTCATACGCTCAAGGCCGCCCCATCGGATTAACTCGATCGGGCTGTTGAGAATCTTTTGGGGTATCTTCTCCTGCATCCCGAGGATGCCGAGCTCCTTCACAACGAAGGTAAAGAGCGCGAAGTCTGCCTTCAGGTCATTAAGAAGTTGTTGGGGGGCGCTGGTGTAAGAACCTTCGTCCAGATTCTTTCGAATAGATGTTAGAACGTCCTGATTGATCGGAAACCACGGTCGCACCACGTGCTGTAACGCCCGCTCAATTCGTCTATTGTCCGAACCGTCACTTTTAAAGCCACTCATGACCTCACACTCCGTTGTTTACACCCTGCGGTCATCTCCCCAACCGTCCTGCCTGCCACGGGTAGGGGTCTCATCCGCTCCGAGGATGGGGCGAATAAAGGCTGGAACCCCGAGCCATAGCTCCATCTTCTCGTAGTGATCTATCGTCACTTCGGCCAAAAACCTTAAGCCCTCTCAACTAACCAAAATTAAGGGGTTAGCCCAAAATGCTCGCTACAGTTCAGCGGGTTAGCCAACCTTCCAATATCGGGGACTTTCAACGCCCACGTTCGCTCGCGCCCGAACTCGCTCGGCAGGCACATTGAGATTCGCCCAATATCCCGAATCGCGCATCACCGCTCGAAGGCCATCATCGTCTCCGCGTACCAAGAGGGGTTGGATAACCTTTCGAGTTGTTGGCGTATAGTCCCCTCGGTACCTGAGATCAAACACGATCTCCTTGGCGTAGTCGGAAAGGGTTTCCCACCGTGCGCTTCCGTATGTTGCTCCAACATCGTGCCTCGAGAATATTCGTTTCACATCAGCGATGATTTCCGGAGTCGTAATCTTTTCAAACAGGGCTCTTTGCGCAGTAATCGAGATGACCGGTGACTCAATCATCCTTTTTTTAACGAAGTTTTCCGCTCTCGTTCCTCGCAGCCCCGCAGCGTCACCGAAAAATGTGGCGTCCTCGAGTGTCAATCCAGCGTGGCGGAGTTCGGAGATTATCTGGAGTCGGGTTCGCTGACCCATGTCGTATCCTCTGCCGATAGTCACGCCACTTGTCCCGCCAGGCCAGTGCATGACCCGAGAGAAGAATGGGCCCCGCGCCTCGCGCCCCTCAGCGTCGAAGGTGTTTTGGGCGAAGGTCACCTGGAGGTCAGGGTGTCCTGGTTGCAGGGAGGCGTACGGCATTAAGGTGGCCGGTCTTACGTCGCGATTCGGAATGAAGTAGAGGTTAGAGGGTCTCATGCGCGCTTCTCCATACGAGAGGGTTTACCCTTGTATCGGAGGGGGCTTAAAATTGTTGCGCGCCAGCAGCAAAAAGATCCTATCGCCGCCGACTTCGGACCCGCCTCACGATCGTGAAAAGAAAGAGAACGCAGATCGCCACAGAGGGGACCCATCGATAGGAGTAGAACCGTCCGTGATAGGCGGGAAGCCGCTCGCTCGCTACGGCCGCCCACTCTCGTAGTGTATCGGAACGGGTCCCCTGATCGGCTCCCCACGCCCCCTCCGGGGAAAGGGCGCTAACTTCGCTCTCGAGGAGGGGTATCGTAGGCGGCTGTTCGCCCGGATGGAGGCGAGAGAACGCGACGAGCCGGTCGTGAACCTCGGTGATGAACGAGCTATAGAGGTCGTTTACTAGATTCCATCTCCTCGCGGCGACGCTCGCGTCGAACGGAAACACATTTGTGAAGGTGAAGGGACTGCCGGGCACTACCGTCGCTGGGGCTCCTGTGTCGTAGAGCTCAGGGATGATGGGTAGCTTTCCGATCTCGAACTCTTTCGGACCTCCAGGCGAACCCCTCTTATAGTACCAGAGCTTTTGTCCCTCGGTGGAGAGTACGAACTCTATGAAGCGCTTTCCGAGATTGGGGTGAGGAGCGCCCGAAACGAGCGCGATACAATCCCCGGTGATCGCGGCGTAGTCGGTGGGGATGACAAATCGAACCCTCTCCGGCCCAACCTGTCGAATGACGTCGCCGGCGTATGTATCGATCGCGATTCCGACCGCCATATCACCGGTCGCCACATCCTTTCCAACCTGGCTCGCATGATTACTGATGGTACGCGCGTTGGCGGCGATGCGCGAGAGAAGCTTCCAGCCCTCATCCCAACCGTACCCCTGAAGGATTACCTCAAACATCGCGTGCATACTTCCGCTTTTGGCGGGATCCGCGAGCCCTACAAGATCGAAGTAGGCGGGAAGCCCGAGGTCTCGCCATGCGGTTGGGAGCGGGATGTGGAGGCGCTCAGAGGCGACCGTGTTGATGATAATTCCAAAAACACTTATTGCCGCGGTGTACCACTCATTGTGGGGGCTGTAGAGGGGGACCCGGGCCACGGTTTTGGGGATTTGCTGGAGTATGGAGGGGTTAATCGAGACCGGTTGAAGCACCCCGGCGCGAGAGAGCTCCATCATGACGTCGATACCACCACCAAATACCACATCAACCCCCAGATTGCGGGGATCGGTCCTATAGTGTGTTTTCAGAAATTTCACGATGTCGGAGGTTCCTCCGATGTCGAGCCAGCGAACAGAAACCGTTCTGCCGGTTTGGGAGTGGTACAAGGCTGCAAATCCCCTGGCGAACTCCTCTTTGATCCCCTCCCAGTGCGGACTCACCGCGACGATCTCGTCGTCCGCGGCGTCCGCGATCGATGGAAGCGTCAGCGTGAGGGCGAGGATCGCGACGATCGCCCGCTTTCGATCCGCCCGCGTCGCAATCCACTCGGCCCCGTAGAACGCGGCAAACATTACCAGCATGACGACGGTGCCCAGCGCGGACGCGAGCTCAACGCCGTCAGGACGCCCCATGAGGGTGTAGATCGCTTTACTGACCGGATAAAAGCGAACCTCCATGGCGAGCAGGATACTGTCGCTGACCTCTATCATCGAATAGGCGAAGGTGAGGATCGCGCCAACGACGATGTGCCGCGCGAGGAGCGGAAAGATAATGCGGCGAGCGGTCACCGACGGAGTGGCGCCCAACACGAGCGCGGCCTCCTCAAGAGCTACGCTCGCCTCCTGAAGTCCCGCATGGGCTGAACGCACCATGGCTGGGAGCCTTCGAATGGAGTAGGCGGTAAGCAATAATGGGAACGGATTGACGCGATTGTCGAGTATCGTTCCGGAGAACGCTCCGATGTAACCGAAGGCGAATACGATGCCAGGTACAGCCAAAGGGATGAGGGAGAGTATCTCGATCGATACGCTCATCACGCCTCGAACGCGGGCGATGATGTAAGCGGCTTGAAAGCCGATAACCATCGTGAGGAGGCTCGCTACGATGCTGAGCCATACGCTGGTCAAAAGGCTGTGGGCTGTCATAGGGTGGGTGATGACCCCGTAGAAATGCGCGAAGGTCCACTGGGAGGGAAGAACCGTAAGGAACCACGTTTTCGCGCACGCCACTATAACCACGGAGAGTTGGGGGACGCAGGCGACAAGGCCATACACCATAACCAGGGCGGTCATGCACCACGTTGCGGCGCCTCCGGCGCGAGTAAGAAGTCGCCCCTGTCGGGTGCGTGTAGAGCCGGCGAAATTTCCTTCAGCAACTGCCGACCGAGAGAGAAGGAAGAGACCCAGTGAGAGAATGCAGGTCACGACTACAAAGGAGTATCCGACCGGATTCTCATTGAGTTCTGAGAGCATATTATAGATCTGAACCGGCACTACCCCCCGATAGTCGAAGATGAGGGGCGTTCCGAGGTCGGTGAAGCTCGCGATGAATACGAGACTTGCTCCGGCGAACCAGCCCGGCACTGAGAGGGGAATCACAACGTGACGGAGCACTTGCCAACGGTTCGCGCCAAAAACTCGAGCGGCCTCCTCAAGAGACACGTGGGCATTCCGCAGAGAGGCGCTGATACTTAGATAGAGGATCGGAACGAGGTGAACGGTTTGGAGAAGGATAATGCCGAAGACGCCACCGCCACCGAGCCATCTGACCGGCTCTGAAATGATGCCGAGGTCCATCAACATGGTGTTTACCGAGCCGAATCGACTCAATATCTGTCGCACCCCGAGCGCTCCGACAAAAGGTGGCGAGATAAGCGGTACGAGGAGCAGGGCGTGGATGAAGCTCTGCGCGGGGAGGGAAGAGCGCGACATGACGAGTGCAAGAGGGTAAGCCAGCACGGAGGAGATTATCGTGACCGCGATCGCGATGTTGAGTGAATTGCACAGGATATCCCGGTAGTGCTCCGAGGAGAGCATGATACCGAAAAATCGAAGCGATGGGGTGCCGTGAACCATAAAGGCCCGGAGCAGCACATGGGCCAAAGGATAGATCATCGCCAGCGTGAAGAACGCGAGGATGAGGATCGTCTGTGCCCGCCGTCCACCCATACGTTCCTATGTACGAGAGTTTTCGCCCAGCACCACGGCGGCCCCTGGAGCCCATGACAGAAACACGGCATCGCCCTCCAGGTATCGTTCGGCGAGGGGGGTAGTTGGCGCGCGAGAGAGAAGTCGTTCTCCGGTGTTCGTCTCGCACGAGATGTCGAAGTGAGGGCCCTTGAACGAAACGTTACGCACGATCGCTTCTATAGTCGGGGCGCCATGGCTGACCTGCTTGGCGAGGGATAGTGACTCAGGACGAATACATACGACGCTGTGCTCGGGCCTGGCCTCGCCAGGTGCGTTGGCGATGAAGCGTTCGCCGGGTGCGCAGGGCAGGCTAATCTCAACCATTCCATGCGCTGCCGCTTGAACCTGGCACGGCAATATATTGGCGCTCCCAAGGAACTCCGCTACGTACCGGGTTTGAGGGGAGTGGTAGAGCTCAATGGGGGTTGCCACTTGCTCGACGACACCCGAATGGAGAAGGGCGATCTTGGTCGCCAAGGTCAGGGCGTCCTCTTGGTCGTGCGTAACGTAGATCATCGTTACCTTAAGGGAATGGTGAAGCTCTTGAAGCTCGTGACGAATCTCCTCCCTGAGGCGGGCGTCGAGGTTAGATAGGGGCTCATCGAGCAGAATGATCCGTGGCCGCACGGCTAGTGCTCGGGCGAGCGCCACTCTTTGTTGCTGCCCACCCGATAACTCATGGGGGTAGCGTGAGCCGAGGTCGCTCATCCGGACCAGCGCAAGGGCCTCCTCCACACGGGTATTACGCTCCTGTCTCAAAACCCCCTGCACCTCAAGACCAAATCTCACGTTCTGGGCTACCGTCATATGGGGCCAGAGCGCGTATTGCTGGAATACCATACCGATACCACGCTCGTGCGCGGGTACGTCGAGGATGCTCGTGCCGTCAATCATGATAGATCCCGAATCGGGCTGCTCCAGTCCGGCTAGTATCCGGAGAAGGGTTGACTTTCCACACCCAGAGGCCCCAAGCAGAAAAAAGAGGTCGCCGGAATCGACCTCAAGCGAGATGTTGCGGAGCACAACGGTGCGCCCAAAGCTCTTTGAGATCCCCTGAATCGAGAGTGCGGTCATGCCTACGAGGTATAGCCGCCATGGGGGGCTTCAACAAGACTCGACCTTACCCCGAACCAATTCCAATCGTGGTCCGATACACGGATGGTGTTTCGATCTCGAGGGTGGTGTGGCAGATTGGGACGCTGGGAGTAGAGATCGAGGTATGGCAGGGAAGCGTCCATTCAAAAGGGTGCCGGTATGGCAGAGACCACAAGGGGCAACTATCTCGCTCCTCAGGGAGGGTTCACGGGTGCGCCTCGACTTTGAGTACGCCCCTACTCGGGTGGCAGCGGTTAAGGCCATTAGAGGCTCGCGCTACCACCCCGACGACAAGAGTTGGACGATCCCCTTTGACGCCGTTGATACGATCCTTACCCACGAGGAGTTTCCATCGTTTCGATCGCTCAACGGGCTTGGTGAGCGAGGGGTCGTTCCACTATCAGCCGAGCCCGCGTCAACGCAGCTTCGCAAGAATCCCTTCTGCGTGCCCGAGGAGGCGCTCGCCTCAGTCGCCGTAGATATGGTAGTTCGAATAAATCTGCCTAAGCGAAGGTTGCGACTCATCCCCCGAATTGGATCCAACGCGATGAAGGCACTGAAGCGATTCAAGGGGGTGACCTACTGCGCCTCTGATGCCGCCTACACCGTACCCGTCGAGCGCTTTCCTGAGCTTCTCAAAAAGTTGCGTGACAAAGAGATATCATTCGCGGTCGACCAACTCGCGGGAGAAACCCTCTCAGCAACCGCAGCCTTGAGGAACGACATAGTCGGCGGTCGCCATGCGCGCTCCGCTCAGGAGCTTACCGAGTCGTGTCTTGTCCCCTTCATTACTGAGGTTGCCAATTCGTTTGAAGAGTATCGGCCGTGCTATTTCACCGCGGAGCAGTTTAAAGAGGCTTTTCCGAACCTCTCTCGACGAGGGGGGCAAACAACACCGCTGACACTGGACGCTCGAGGGCTACTCAGCTTCGCAGCTCGGATGGACTCTCTCCCTTTCACGGTGTGGCTTACCGATGGGGTGCGCGCCGAGATCGAGCGGAGTCGTGAGCGCTTGCTCGAAGAGGTTCGTAGCGCATCTGGGCCGATCGACGATGCCGCGGCGGATGTGGTGAAGCTGCCATTCATGTGGCGCACCGCTCCAAGTGGTCGCGGAGTGCTCGCTATCGCGCTCCCCCCACAGAGCGATGCTCGACGGCTCGTCTCGGATAGAATCGGAGAGGTGCTGGGCACTACATACGAATCAGAGGCCGACGAGCTTGACATCGAGGTGCCCGATTCCCGTTTGTCCGCCGTAATCTCCGAGGTCTCTCATTTGGCCGAGGTGAACAATCTCGGGGCGATTCCTAAAAGCGCCTCCTTCGTCAAGCTGGAGAGCGATGTTCGAGAGCGCGTTGCCATTCGTGAGCGAGGTGCATTTTATGCCTCGTTGCAAGATGTTGCGGCCGAACATGTCACTGGCCTTGAGCTTCTTGAGGCTCAGCGACTCTTTCCCCACCAACGGGTGGCTATCGAGTGGCTCAAGGAGTTCCCGGCAGCGTTTCTTGGCGACGATATGGGACTTGGCAAGACGCTCTCTGTTCTATCATTCTTCGCCACTCTCCAGCGGATCGAAGGATACGAGCTGCTGCTCGTCGTGTGTCCAAACTCCCTCACTCGAAACTGGGTGCGAGAGGCGACCTCTTGGTTCCCTCACATGAAGGCCACAGTTCTAACGGGCGACAAAGCGGAAAAAGCGTGGACGTTGCGACTCCTGACTGAGAGGACCGTTCCGTGCGATGTTTTCGTCTCCAACTACGAAGGAGCGCGTCTCGACTATGTTACCCCTGAGCTCGCCGAGGTCGCCTCAAAGCGAAAGACCCTCCTTTGCATCGACGAGTCCCAACGGGTCAAAAATCACCAAGCGAAGACCTTTAAAGCGCTCTCCACGATTGCGCCCCTCTGCAATCGCAGGGTTCTCCTAAGCGGAACTCCAACTCCAAAGGATGTAACCGACCTATGGGCGCAAATGAAGTTGCTCGACGGTGGTAAGCGGTTCGGCAAGAGCTTCTACAAATGGCTCGGCACCGTCGCGGAGCTTGGAACCGAATATAGCGAGTTCGCCGTTAAGAAGTTTAACCAGTATGAGGTTAATGAGTCGATCTATCGCGCTCAGGAGATCATGTTACGTCGACGAAAGGAAAGGGTCATTGATCTTCCGGCCAAGACCTTCTCACTCCGCGAAATCGAGCTTACCGGCGCTCAACGGGAGCGCTACGACGAGATTCGGGAGGGGCTCATACTCCGGATGCGGTCCACAACTGGGGAGCAGTTCGTTCGGGAGATCACCAATATCCTTGAGGAGTACCTCCGCGCGGTTCAGGTAGCGTCGAATCCCCGTCTTATTGATCCGGAGTGGAAGGGGGACCCGGTCAAATTCCTTGAGCTCGATGAGATCGTGACCGAAGTGGTTCGTGAGCAGGGGCAAAAGATCGTTATCTGGACGAACTATCTTGGCAACATTCGGGAGCTTGTCGAGCGCTATAAAGATCTTGGCACCGCCCCGTTTAGCGGAGAGGTATCCGCCGCGGAACGTGAGAAGACGGTGCGCGCCTTCCAAACCGAGGACGCCCCAAGGGTGCTGGTGGCGGTTCCAGCGGCGGGCGGTGTCGGCATCACCCTCACGGCCGCCCAAACTGCTGTCTATATCGATAAAACGTGGAACGCTGAACACTGGATGCAGTCAGTGGATCGCATCCATCGCATCGGCCAACGGGGGACGGTGAATGTGATATCGCTCCTGAGTTGCAAAGTGGACGAGATGATTCACTGGAACTTACGACGCAAAGAGCAGGGGCAAGCGGACGTTCTCGGTGACAATGGGCCGATTGATCCGAGCCTTCGAGGCGCTCCAACTAGGAAGGAGCTCCTGGAGGCCCTTGAAGTCGATCTCTAAATCGGGGAGGATTACGGACAGATCGCTCGCTACGGCGTCGTGCTGACAACTATCGGATGCTCCTATGACGCAACAAGCTGCTCAAAAACGTGGATTCGGATGTCTCGGATACGGGTGCATCATCGGTGTTGCCATTATCGTCGTTACCATTGGTGGTCTCTTCTGGCTTGCCCGTTCTGCGATGCGAGGGGCCGTTGAGCGATTTACCACGGAGCAGCCCGTAGCACTTCCCACGATCGTCATTGATGAAGGGACCAAAGAGTCCCTCACTCGGACCGTCGACGCGTTCAAGCGGACGATACAGGACCCGCAGGCAAGTGGTGAGTTCATTCTTTCCCAGTCCGAACTTAATGGGATACTCGCTTCAACGCATTTCAGTGGCATGGCGATCATTGAACTTCAAAGGGACTCTGTAAGTACAAATTTTTCCTTTCCTCTGAAAACTCTTGGGGAATGGGAGTCGGCTAGGCCGATAATTGGGGACTTGCTCAATCGCTACGTGGCGGGAACGGCGAGGGCGAAGGTAGGGATTATCAATGGAGTCGTTTCCGTAACCCTCACTAGTCTGGTTCTAAACGGTCAGGTCTTTGACGGGGATGCTCTCAAAGAGGCGAGCGAGTGGGTTACTGGATTTCTTAATTCAGAGAGCAACGCCGACACCTTGAACAAGCGCGAGCGAATTCAGTTAGCGCGAATAGAAAATGGCGCGGTTGTAGTGACGGTTACACCTGCCAAATAGAGCCCGGAGATCCAGGCTCAGGGTAATCGGAACAAGGGCGCCATTCGCATCTGAGCTCTCTTGCCTGATAATCAGTGCACAATGATAATCAGTGCACAAAAAGCAAAAATGGCTGAGGTCTACCTCAACCTACCCCTGGAGCAACGGCCCTCGTTCACCCAGCGACTCTCGGATGGCTGCGCAGACCCTATTCAGGATATCACCATCACCAGGGTTTTGGATGGCGCCACCCTCACGACTCTTCACGACCGCTCTGTTAGACCAAGACCAAAGATCACGAATAGTGTTTAGTCGATCACCGCTCTCTTCCGAACCGGCTGATGTGACCCACCCCACTTTTCTTCGCAGAGGGATGCTGAGGTATACGACTTGCTCAGCGTCAACCGACGGCGCAACAAACGCCCCGTTCGGAAAGCCCGTGTTCAGCAGCAGCCAGTTACTCCTCAGTTCATAAATATCCATACCTAAGAGCTGAGACATGGTAGCGCGTTGTTACGTGCGACGCGATGACATTTTCTTATCAGCAGCGTACTTTGTGGATGGCGCATCAAAGAATC
>JBDLRS010000118.1:0-44607 GCA_039799965.1 Pseudomonadota bacterium | reverse complement strand
AGACGACGAAAAAACCGGAGGCGTATCCACTGAGATACGTTGAGGATTTTTTCGGCGGCTCCAACGAAGTTGCAGTCAAACTATCGAAATGCGCAACAGGAGATCATTTTTCACCACCCTGTAAGATGTATGCAATCCTTAGGGATATGGTAGCACGCCGACCGCGCTAAGGTAGTATGGGCGTAAACGGACTGTTATATTCTCCAGTATTCGGCATGCCGGTGGAGCTAGTGCTTATCAAAAAATTTCTTGAGTGGCGAACGCCTAAGGATTTGAAGGACTTTGTTCTCAATCTGCCGTATCCGTTCGCGATCCAATCCGATCTGGTCTCCTATCTCTTTTAGGGTCATTTCAGTATGACCCTGAAGACCGTACCTCATAGTAAAGATCCGGTAGTCTCTGTCACTAAGACTCTTTTGCAGCTCTATGTCCACAGCATCCATGAATTCCGAATTTTTCTCATCATTGTAGGCGACATCGGTCGATGAATATCGCTTGTCGGCAATGATCTCACCAAGCCCCCTCCCACTATCGCCATCTGCACCGCAGTTATCTAGGGACACCGTTGATCCATGAGTGAAGAAATTACTCTGCAACCATTTAACGGTCACACGTGGGAAACGTTCCTTAAGCCCCTCCACAATCTCTTCCGGCCCCGGCTCCCGTGCGCAACGCATCCGGAAATCATCCACAAACTGAACAACTTGACGCCTCTCTGTTAAAATGTCGCTGGGCTGTCGGACAAGGTGCCGGGAACTCTGGATATAGAGACTGATGGCGTTTTTAATCCAAGGCACTGCAAACGTAGAAAAGCAAACCCCTCTTTCTGGGTCGAACCGCTCCACCGCTGTCATGAGACCGCAATATCCCTCCTGTTTGAGCTCCTCAAGATCAACCCCCGTGCCAGAATACTTCTTCGCCCAAGAGTCTGCGAGCCGCACATTTCGGCTGAAGAGTATCTCCTTCGCGGTGTCGTAGGGTCTGTGAGCGTCACAAACGGCGCTCCATCTATCGTTAATGCTTTCATAGGTAGCCCACGAGGAACCAAGGTGCTCTTGAAGGGCCCGCTGCAGGGTTCCTATCTCCTTAGTGTTAGAGGATTGTTGCAGATTCTTGTTCAACTGCTGAGCTTCCTCGACAAACCTCTTACAATCCGAAAAAAAGCTCAGGATATATTCCGGACGCATCGAAATTGCTAGGAGATGGTTGGCGATCTCAGCTAGCGTCGGTTTTATAGTAGTCACAAGATCTTCGGGGGCATCCAAGGATTCGCGCTCATTCGACCACAGCTCTCGGAAAGGCTGAAAAACTGTTGCGATGCGTTCTACGTTCGTGCGCGCTGTCGCTACAACTTTTAGTTTTTCCTCAGTGGTATCATGGCTGCTGATCTGCAGAATTTTGAAAAGGTGACGGATACCCTGTTTGTTGAACTCTTGAATTAAGATTGGCACCGCGTGGCAAATGAAAGGCGGAAATGCAAAGAGCTCTTCATGAAATCTCCGTCGCCAAAACTGAATCGATCCCGCAACAGCTTGCACCTGTCCGGGCAAAAGAAGGGGCTGTCGGGCGATCCTATCCATAGGTGTCATGGAATCGTTCGATTTGTCCCGCAACCACGCAGGGGTAGTGGTACATTCGCTGTCAGCGATCGACGTTAATTCGTCAAGGTCAAGGATTTTAGGGGCTGGCGATGGCTCTCCTTGTTGGGCCGCTGACGCGGGGGGCATTGGACCCTTGCTTGCCTGTTCTGTTCTCATCGAAATTACACCCCACGTTGCATCCAACATCCATGAACCTAAGGGTAGAGTAGCATAACCAGCGCTCCTACTCTATTTTGCCAAAGTTGCCGATATGGCTCAAAGTAGTTGTTACCGAAATAAGGTGATCGCACCTGTTCGGTACGGCCCGTTTAACCTATATCCCGCTAAGGAGAGCGAACATGGTGCAGGTGGCTCAAAGCACCAAGGATTTTCAACTTTTCGAGAAGCGCACCCCTGGCACCGTCAGGGTGAGCGTTCGACCGAGCTCACGCCGAAGTCACCGAAAATTCAAAAGCCGTGAATTTTTTTCGCGAGATGCGCCGTCTTCGGGCCCGCAACTGCTAAAGCGCGAATGAAGGGCGTTACGCTGGATTCCTAGCCGCAATGTGCGACCCGATTAATCGCCGGGCAGATCTTTTCGAGCTCTCGCACGAGGTCCTGAGGCACGAACGGCTTACTGAGAAACCCGGTGAGGTTTCCCCCTTTGGCGGAGGCGACCTCCTGCGGGGTGGCGTGGCCTGACATTAGGATGAAGGGGGTATCGACCCCCTTAAAGCGCAAGGCGAAGAGGAGCTCGATGCCACTCATCTCTGGCATCCGAAGGTCGCTCACGATCGCGTCGGGAGAACCTCCCTGTTCGATATGCTCTAAAACCATCTTCGGAGAGGTGAGAGCTGTCACCTGACACTTAAGGCTGGAGAGGATAAGGGTCAGCGCACGCAAGATACCGGGTTCGTCATCCACGAGTACAAGCTTAATACCTTCAAGGGTTTGTGCCATCAGTGGAAGCCTCCCTGCACCTCAGGCTAGGATAATCTCTAGCCCCTTTCTGTTGGATGCCGCAGGAGGCACATCTACTCGCCAGCGGTGTAAAAAATAATTTCAATGCCCCGTAACGTAAAGGAATTCGGCTTTGCAAAAGCTCGTTTGATATCTATTTACGAAGGCTCCCTCCCGTGTTTTGATCCTTAGCTATGACCGTACCGCACAAGAAGTCCGACCTCCCCCCGATGATGCAACGCTACCTTGAGACGAAGGAGCAATACCCTGACGCGCTTCTCTTTTTTCAGGTTGGAGACTTCTACGAGCTCTTCTTTGACGACGCGGTTGTGGTCGCAAAGACCCTCAATCTTACCCTGACCTCCCGCGATAAGAACGCCCCAAATCCCATACCTATGTGCGGTGTGCCCTTAAGCGTTCTGGATGGCTACATCGATCGACTCCTTCCGATGGGTCATTCGATCGCGGTTGTGACTCAGACGGGTTCTGGTTCCGGGGTCGAACGCGCCCTTGAGCGATTCATAACTCCAGCGATGCGGCTCTTTACAAGCGTGTCATCTGATTCCTCCGAAAGCGTACTCGCGGCGGTTGCGCTTGAGCCCGATAACCGCTCGAGTGCGATTGCATGTACCGACCCGCAGACCGGCGTCGTTCGCGTTAAGGACTCCCTTGAGGTCGCAACCCTCGCCAAGGAGCTCGCGAACATCTCCGCGCGAGAGGTTATCCTTCCCCGTTCTTCCTTTGGCGAAAAGGTTGACCGTCGCTCCTCGTGGGTTCGATCGATCGAGGGGGTAACGAGTTCCCATGCCGTTAAGTTCCGCACAGAGGTCGCCGCTTCTCCTGAGCTTGCGGTATCGCTCAGCGAATCCGCATGCGCTGAATTCCACGCACTCTCACCAACCAGCAAGCGAGCGGTACGGTTACTACTGTCGTACCTCGATGAGGTCTCTCTCGGTAACGCAATTTCTATCCGCGAGGTGACACCGATCCGTACCTCAGGATGCGTTATTATCGACGCCGCGACCCGCAAGAACCTTGAGCTCGTGCAGAACACGAAGGATGGCAGCTCGGTTGGGACCCTCTTTGGATTTCTTAACTCGAACGCAACCCCAGGTGGCGCGAGACTTCTTCGGTCCTGGATCCTTGCCCCCCTCGATTCGCGCGCTGAGATCGTGGGGCGACAGGACGCGGTGCGGGACCTTATCCCGCACGCTTCGGTCATCGCCTCGATCTTGAGCGGGCTCTCCGATCTTGAGCGTCTGGCCGCTCGCGTTGAGTTAAAGGTCGCCAGCCCAAAGGACCTCGGCGCTATTCGTGACACCCTTGAGCGGATCCCCGCGCTTGGTGAGGTCCTCGCGCAGTGTGATGCTTCACTCCTTGCGACGATAGCCTCTCAGCTTGCGCTTCCCGAAGGTGTGCTTGAGCACCTCAAGGGTGCGTTAGTTGATTCTCCTCCGCACGTGACGAACGATGGTGGTGTTATTCGAGTCGGATACGACGAGGAACTTGATGGAATGTGCGCTATCCGCTCACAAGCTGATACATGGCGAGCTGCGTTTGAGGCTCGCGAGAAGGCGACTACCGGCATCACCAATCTCAAGGTGAAGTCGAACAATATCATCGGCTATTTCCTTGAGATTCCAACCTCGCAGTCATCCAAGGCTCCGCCTCATTACATTCGACGCCAGAGCACTGCCAACGCGGACCGCTTTACGACGCCAGAGCTTAAGACTCACGAGGATGGTGTTGTAACGGCGGTGGATCGTCAGGTTCGTCGAGAGCAGCTTCTCTTTACCGCCCTTCGGGATAGCCTTGTTCCTATCGTTGGAGAGTTGCGTCGGATAGCGTCCGCTATGGCGACCGTGGATGTGCTCGCATCGCTTTCCGCCACCGCTCAGAGACACGCATGGGTTCGACCTGAGCTAACCGAGGATGCGACCCTCTCGATCCGAAAGGGGAGGCATCCGATTATCGCTTCACTCCTCGATGGAGGCTTCATTCCAAACTCGGTGAACTTTAGCGACGAGGGAGGTCGGTGTTTTATCGTAACGGGCCCTAACATGGGGGGTAAATCGACCTATCTCCGTCAGACGGCTCTGATAGTAGTGCTCGCTCAGATCGGTTCGTACGTTCCCGCTGAGAGCGCTGTGGTGGGCCTTGTTGATAGAATCTTCGCGCGACTCGGCGCGTCAGATGATCTTCACGAGGGGGAATCTACCTTCATGGTTGAGATGCGAGAAGCTTCGCATATCCTGAGTCACGCCTCACATCGGTCGCTTGTGTTGATCGATGAGCTTGGCCGCGGAACCGCCACCACCGATGGACAATCCCTTGCGCAAGCGATCCTTGAGCATCTTGCATTGACAGTTGCGTGCCGAACGCTCTTCGCTACCCACTATCACGAGATTACCGCCCTCTCAGAGCTTTCTTCAAAGATTAAAAACCTCTCCGTTGGCTCGGTCGAGGATGGTGACCGGGTTGTGTTCACCCACGAGATTCAGGAGGGGCCAGCGCCACGGTCGTACGGTATCGAGGTGGCGAAGCTCTCTGGGCTTCCTAACTTCGTCATCGAGCGCGCCTCGGATATCCTATCTCATCTCGGTGAAAAACAGAGGGGGCGAGCACCGATCACGATTCCGGTGCGCCCCGTTCGCGCCACGCAAGACGGGGGGCGTCAGCCAAGCCTCTTCGATGCAGCCCCTCAGGTCGTTCGTGATGTGATCGCTGATAGGGTGAAGGCGCGAGTGAAGGAGCTTGATGTTGATACGTTGAGCCCTCGCGATGCGTTGCAGTATCTCTATTCGCTGAAAGAGATCGTGCAGGGATAGGGGCGGGGATATACCTCCATAACACCTCCCTTCGCAGAGTATCTTCCCGAAGGGTGAGATTCGTTGCTAACGGTGCCACTCTGACTCCTTTTTACCCAAGACATTTGTCCCTCTTCCTTGCCCTATCAGGGGCCGCAACGATGCGTTGCGGGTCGTTTCCCGAGCAGGTATCCTTTGAGCGTGTCGTCCGATCAAGGATCATCAAACCTCATGCCTCTGCGCCTTATTACCTCACCACTCATTATTTTCTTCATGATCTTCGTGATGCTGGTTGCCCAATCGGTGGTGACTCGCGCGGATGTGTTTCCGGTTGGAGCGCACGCTCGCTCTGAGTACCTTCGGCTTCGAAACGTGGATCCCTCAGGAGATGCGCCAGTGCACGCGGCCACATGGGTGCGGTTGGCTGAGGAGATGAACGGCATCTACCTTACGTCGGTGAACACGATGCCATCACGGGATCTTTTCTTTGCTGCGGATACCCACATGGTGGTGTATCGAGCGAGTCGTTCGCCTGGGTATCTGAAACGGGGGAAGGTTATTGCCGACACCTTGCTTGAACGCTATTCCTCTGCGGTACCGGAGTACGGTAGTGCTCTTGTGCTGCGGGGAGATATCGCAGTGGTGGAGGGCGATGCGCTCGGTAACGCTCTGCGCTGGTATGAGCGGGTGGGAGGTGCCTCACCGCCACTTGGGTCTCAAGCGCAATCTCGGATGCAATCCCTCGCAAACGGCACCTTCTCGAAGATGCTTCCTTCCTCTGACCTTGAGGTTCCAAGGCTCGTTCCTCGTCGGAGTGGGGGCTCTCGTGCGATTACGAAGCGTATCGTGCTCGATCCGGGACACGGCGGATTTGATGCTGGAGCGGTGAGCGGGAACGGTCTCGAGGAGAAGAGGCTAACTCTCGATTTTGGCCGGCGGGTAAAGGCGATCCTAGAGCGTGATAGCTCGATTGCTGTGCACCTTACCCGAACGGACGACACCTTTGTTCCGCTGGCGCGGCGTACTGGGTACGCTAACACCCGAAAGGCTGATGCCTTTGTGAGCCTTCACCTGAACGCCTCCCCTTCTCACCAGCAACGGGGGCTTGAATCGTACTACCTCGATACAACCGATGATGAGGCGAGTAGGCTCCTGGCGGAGCGTGAGAACGGGGTGGTTCGAGGGGGTACGGTGGATGATCTGGCCTTTATTCTGAGCGACCTTATCCAGAGCGGGAAGTTGGAGGAGTCGGTTGAGCTTTCGCACTACCTGGAGTCTGAGGTTCATCGCGCAACGCTCTCGACCTATCCCGAGAGTAAGAGCCACGGGGTCAAAAAAGGGCCGTTTTTTGTGCTAGTTGGGGCCCATATGCCGTGCACTCTGATCGAGCTGTTCTTTATAGATAACGGGGCCGATGGGGCTAAATTGGCAACGGAGTCTTTCAGGTCTATAGTATCAGAGGGGTTAGCTAAAGGGCTGACCCGATTCGCGAATGGAGGGCCTCCTGGGTTGGAGGCCTCGGTTTCAAAGGTCGTAAAGCCGCAGGTTACTCGGGCACCTCAGCGTTCCCGCACGCGCAAGAAGAAGTAAGTATATGCTCAACGTAGAGACGATCCCTGTAACGGAGTTCGGTCAGAACTGTCGTATTTTGTGGTGCTCTGAGACCAAGGACGGTGTTGTTGTCGATCCGGGTGGGGATTCGGAGAAGATTCTGACCGCAGCCAAGGATCTCGGGGTCTCGATTAAGGCGATCTGGCTTACGCACTCGCACCTTGACCACTGCGGTGGGGTAGCCCCCCTTCTTGAGCGGCTCCATGTTCCGCTCGTCGCAAATCCCCTAGAGCAGATGATGCGCAGCAACGTCAAATCTATCGCGCAGATGTATGGGATGTCCCCTGCTGAGTGGTACAATTGTCCGGAACCGACGGTGCATGTCCGGGGAGGAGAGAGCCTCTCGCTCGGTAACTCTTCGTGTGTTGTTCTTTTTACCCCGGGGCACTCCGCGGGTCATGTAAGTTTCTACTTTGAGCGAGAGCGTATCGTAGCGAGTGGTGATGTTCTCTTCGCTGGCTCGATCGGTCGGACGGATCTTCCAGGAGGGGACGCAAAGACCCTGCTCGCTGCGATCCGTCGTGAGATCTTTACGTTACCCCCTGAGACTCGGGTGCTTACGGGGCACGGGCCTGATACCACCGTTGGTGAGGAGAAGGCCTCAAATCCCTTCTTTACGGGTGCGCAGTATGACTAAGGAGCGCGCTACTCGCATCGTTCTTGGGGTGACCGGCTCTATCGCGGCGTACAAGGCCGCTGAGGTCGCGCGCCACTTCATGAAGCGGCGATGTACGGTGCGTGTGGTGATGTCGGAGTCGGCCGAGAAGTTCATCTCGCCCCTGACCTTTGAATCGATCACCCAGCAGTCGGTTCTTCGAACGTTCTGGGAGGAGACCCAGCCGGGCGCTATCGGGCATATCGCGCTCGCTGATTGGGCGGACGCGGTTGTGGTGGCTCCCGCTTCGGCCGATTTCATCGCAAAGGCCGCGTTCGGATTCGCTGAATCGCCGCTTTTGGCGGTGCTGCTCGCGACGAAGGCTCCGGTGATCATGGCGCCGGCGATGAACGTGAATATGTACGAGCATCCGCAGACGCAGGAGAATATACGTTCGCTCGCGGCTCGCGGTGTGACCTTTGTTGAGCCGGACGCAGGAGATCTCGCGTGTGGTTGGAAGGGACGTGGGCGCCTCGCTGACGCGAGTGAGGTCTATTTCGAGACGCGCCGAGCGCTTGGTCCTCAGGATCTGCTCGGGAAGCGGGTCGTTATCTCAATGGGTCCAACTCGTGAAGCGATCGATCCGGTTCGGTTTATCTCGAATCGCTCCTCGGGGAAGATGGGCATTGCGCTCGCCAAAGAGGCGTATCGACGTGGCGCCCAAGTTACGGTGGTGCATGGCCACCTATCATTGACTCCCCGATTGCCACGATTGATTTCGATGATTTCGGTGACAAGCGCCGAGCAGATGCGGGATGCGGTCATCGGGCAGGTCGCGACATCCCCAGATATCGTTATCATGGCTGCCGCAGTGGCCGATTATAAGCCAGCATATCCTGTGGCAGAGAAGATAAAGAAGTCTACCGTTCCCTCGTCAATTACGCTTGCGCCTACGAGCGATATCTTGCTTGAGGTTGGCGAAAATAAGGGAGGTTCAGCACGGCCATTTTTAGTTGGCTTCGCCGTTGAGACGGGAACTCCTGAGGAGCTTGTGGCTGAGGTGAAGCATAAGCTTGCCCGCAAGAACGCGGATCTCATGATCGGAAATCTTGCGCAGGATTCGTTCGATAAGGATACGAATCGTGTGTGTATTGTGCGTCGCTCAGGTGAGCATGAATCACTTGATACGGCGCGCAAGGGTTATATCGCTCGACGGATCTTTGACGCAATTGTGAGAAATAGTGAGCCTGATGAACCCAAGTACACCTGAACAACTCGCTCGATTACTCGACCAGATGTCGGCGTCCTATCCGAATGGGATTCCGCGTGAGGTGATTAGGTTTGTGGCGGAAGCTCAGCAGTCCGAGGAGCCACAAGTCGCTGCCCCCCGTTTTCACATCTTCGTCGTTGGTGATGAGGGTTCACTCTCAGATGCTGCGCGTGAGTTGCTGGGTGGGATCACCTCGAAGGGCTTAAAGATCTCAAGCGAAGAGTTTACGCTTGCGCACGCTTCAGATGATGCCGTCGAAGCGCTCGCTCTTTCGAGTGCATCACAGCACGTGATCGTGTTTGGAAAGGATGGAAGAGTGGGGTGGGGAGACCGTTCCGATGGTTCTGCTGTATTGTTTGCCCCCTCGCTCGATGGATTGATCGGTGACGCTGGGCTCAAGAAGGGGTTGTGGCGGGACCTTCAGGCGCTTTTGCAGCTACGGTAGAAACTTGTTCTAAGCACCCGAAAGCACACAATCAATCGCATTTCCAGCCGCCTATGCGGCCCGCTCGAAACGTGCTAATCAGAAGGGGTGAAACACCTTCTCGTAGGCCTCGTGCTCGTTGTGCTGTATATCGTTATGCGTCGTCGACATGGTGCCGATAAGGCTCCTGGGCCGCTCTCGGTCGGTATGGTCGGAGTGCGGGGAACGGCCGACCAGACCTTCACATCGGAGGGTACGGTTTCCGTGAACGGCGAGATCTGGAAAGCGACCTCCAGAAAGGGCATCATCAACAAGGGTGACCGGATACGCGTTATCGCAATTAAAGCGGGTCTTCTACTTGAGGTCGAGGCGGAAGGGTCTGATGGTACGTAGGAAAAGATGATATGAGTTTGCAGATTCTTATCTTTGTTGCTGTCGGCGCGCTTCTATTTGTGAGCGCTTACAAGATTAAAGCGTACGAGCAAGGCGTTGTGCTTCGGCTCGGGGTCTATCGAGGGCTTAAAGGTCCAGGGCTCCGTTTCATTATCCCATTCGTAGATGAGCTCCTGCGCGTCGATCAACGGGTCATAACCATGGACATCCCGCCCCAGGATATCATCACTCGCGATAACGTCTCGATTAAGGTGAACGCCGTGCTTTATTTCAGGGTAGTCGAGTCTGCCCGTTCGGTGCTTGCAGTAGAGAACAGCATCTACGCCACCAGCCAGATCGCCCAAACCACCCTGAGAAGCGTTTGTGGACAGGCCGAGCTCGACGAGATGCTCTCTGAGCGCGAGGCGATCAATCACAAGATCCAGGAGATCATCGACAACCATACCGACCCGTGGGGCATTAAGGTTTCCCTCGTAGAGGTGAAGGATATCGATCTTCCACAGGAGATGCGACGCGCGATGGCGCGGCAAGCCGAGGCGGAGCGAGAGCGAAGGGCGAAGATAATCCAGGCTGAGGGTGAATTTCAGGCATCTGAGAAACTCACCGCGGCGGCGACCGTCATGTCGAGAGAGCCAATATCCGTGCAGCTTCGATACCTGGAGACGCTCAAGCAGATCTCAGCGGAAAACAGCTCCACGGTGCTCTTCCCCATGCCTATTAATCTCCTTGAGGGGTTAGCGAAGTTGAAAGGCTAGTACCCCGTGTCCGACTGGCAGACCCTCGACGCGTATACCTACGATCTTCCCAAGGAGCGGATCGCTCAGCGACCGTGCCATCCGGCAGATTGCGCAAAGATGCTCGTGATCAACCGAACGACGGGGGAGTTTCATGACCGCTTGTTCCGAGATCTTCCCGAGTTTCTCTCACGCAAGGACAGGCTGGTTTTTAACGATACGCGCGTTATTCCGGCACGCCTCTTCGGAACGTTGGACTCCTCAGGGAAAGCGGCTGTGGAGCTGCTGCTTATTGAAAGGATAACGGACGCGCGATGGGTGTGCATCGGCCGACCCCTGAAAAAGATTCGCGCAAAGGGCCGGGTGCTGTTCGGAGAGACCCTCTGGGCGGACGTTATTGCTGACGACTCGTTGACCGATCGAGTCACCGTTGAATTTCACACCTCCGATGCAACGGAGATCTCCATGGTTATTGCGGGGCACGGCTGTATGCCGATCCCTCCCTATATCAGAGGTGGAAGAGGGGATGAGCTTGATGAAGTTGACTATCAAACGATCTTCGCGAGAAACCCAGGTTCCGTCGCCGCGCCAACCGCGTCCCTCCACTTTAATGAGGATCTGATGGGGCGACTCACCGGTGATGTGGGGTGTGGGGTGACCAGAATTACCCTGCACGTAGGAACCGCGAGCTTTCTGCCCGTACTCGATAACGGTAAGCTTCGCCCCCCCGGGAGCGAGCGTTTCCATGTCAGCGACGAGGCCACGCGTGAGGTGCTTGAAACAAATAAGGGTGGCGGTCGTGTGGTCGCTGTCGGAACAACGGTAGTGAGGGCCCTAGAGAGTAGCGCAAGAGAGGCAGACGCCGATGCTACGGAGCTGTTCATAACCCCTGGGTATTCATTTAAGCGGGTCGACTCCCTCATTACGAACTTTCATCAACCGGGCACGACGCACCTCCTCCTCGTGGAGGCGCTTCTGGGGAGGGAGCTTTTGGCGAAGGCTTATCAGCATGCGCTCGCGAATGACTACCGATTTTTAAGTTACGGCGACGGAATGTGTATCCTATGAGGAGATATACCCTTAAGAAGCTGAGTGGTAAGGCGCGTCGCGGAAGCTTCCGCACACGCGCTGGCACCTTTGAAACTCCGATCTTTATGCCGGTTGGGACCCGAGGCTCCGTGAAGGGGGTCGATGTGGAGCGATTGGCTGAGCTGGGAACGCAGATCATGTTGGTAAATACCTACCATCTCTGGCTACGCCCAGGGCATGAACGAGTGAAAGCGGTCGGTGGTATTCACGCTTTTACCGGATGGAAGGGGCCGATCTTAAGCGACTCGGGGGGATATCAGGTGTTCAGCCTCAAGGGTATTCGAACGCTCACGGAGGAGGGAGTTGAGTTTCGCTCACACATCGATGGAACGAAACAGTTCCTGAGCCCCGAGGGCTCGGTCACCGTGCAGCAAACGCTCGGTGTCTCAATCGCGATGGCGCTCGATGAGTGTCCCGCCAGCACGATAGATCACGCAGCGTATGAAAGGTCCCTTGAGATGACCTATCGGTGGGCCAAACGTTCGCTCGCCGCGCGAACAGACCCTGAGATGTGTCTCTTTGGTATCACGCAAGGGGGTTGTCACAAAGATCTCCGCACTCGCGCCGCCGAGCAGATTTGCGGACTTCCCTTTGACGGGCTCGCTATCGGAGGGCTCTCTGTGGGAGAGGCGAAGGAAGCGATGTACGAGACCCTTAGCTACCATGTCGATCAACTCGACAAGGAGCGTATTCATTACCTCATGGGCGTGGGAACCCCAGAGGACATCGTGGAGGCCGTCTGGCAGGGGGTGGATATCTTTGATTGCGTGATGCCAACCCGCTCTGGCCGATTTGGTCGAGTGTTCGTTGACGCGGACCCCCCGTTCTTCAACATTAAGAACTCCCGATTTGCAGAGGATACTGGACCGCTTGACTCAACGTGTTCGTGTGTCGCGTGCCGGAATTACTCCCGCGCCTACATCAGCCACCTCTTTAGGGTCGGTGAGATGCTCGGACCGCAGCTCGCAAGTATTCACAACCTCACGCACTATCTTTCTTTAATGAAACGGATTCGGGAAGCGATCGAGGAAGACACATTTGAGCAGCTCTACGGACTCATTAAGGCGCGTTGGAAGGATCTCGACCTCCACGGGTCAGCCATTCAGGGGTAGGTCAGCTCTTCATCCTTCGGGGACGTAAGGTTCACGAACGGGTGCCACGTTTACGTGTGGAGTGCAGGGGGACATTACCCCAAACCAACATCCAAAAGCATCATGAGTATGAAGCCTCCGATGAACCCTAGGGTTGCGACATCGGTAGAGCGCCCTTGTTGTGTCTCAGGAACCACCTCTTCGATAACTACGTAGATCATAGCGCCAGCCGCAAATGCTAGGGCGTACGGAAGGACCGGTTGAATCTGTATGACCAAAAGAGCTCCGATCACACCCGCTATGGGCTCAACGATTGCTGAGAGTTGCCCGTACCAAAAGCTTCGAAATCGGGATAGCCCGGTGCGCCGCAGTGGGAACGATATCGCCATCCCTTCCGGAAAGTTTTGAAGGCCGATGCCGATCGCGAGCATAACCGCTCCACCGATGGTCGCCTCTGGAATGCCGGCGGCTACACCACCAAAGAGGACGCCCACCGCGAGTCCCTCCGGAATGTTGTGAAGGGTGATCGCCAGTACTAACAAGGTCTGTCGATGCCAGGTCGTATGAAGACCCTCCGCTTTTGTTTTCGGAAAGTTGATATGAAGGTGGGGAAGAAGTTGATCAAGGCTATACAAAAAGAGCGCCCCGAGGCCAAAGCCGATCGCCGCTGGCATGGCTTTGGCGAACCCACTACCTGCCGACATCTCGATAGCTGGCGACAGAAGGGACCAAAAGCTCGCGGCTATCATGACGCCACCGGTAAAACCCAACATCCCGTCCAGGACCTTGCGGTTGAGCTCTTTGAACAGGAACACCAGCCCCGCTCCTACAGCGGTAACGAGCCAGGTGAAGGTGGTGGCGAGCAGGGCTCCCCAGACGGGGCTGATAGACTCGAAGTAGTTTACAATGGAATGCATTATCCTACGTTGTACCCTTTGCCGACCTTCTCAGCAAAGACCTTCCAGCACATCAAATGGAACAAAAAATTTTGTTAATCGAACGACGTGTTGTATTTATAAGTTGATTTCGCCTTCTGGCGTTGATACACCATCGTACTTTCGCATTTACGTTCGCAAGGTTATGGAATCCGAGTCGTTTGTATCCCGTGTCATGGCCCTCATTCAAAAGAGTCGTCGAGCTCTCCGTCTGTACAGCACAGCCGGTGGTGGCTCGTATAATCGGGTCGAGGGGACGCTTGGAGAGCTCCCTTCCGTTCAGGTGGCTGAGTGGCGTGAGGTAAACGGACTCCTCCTTCGCAAACTTACCGAAGCGGCAGAGGCGGCTCATACAAAGAAGCTCATATACGACGTATTCGCGCTCCGCAGTGAGTTCCAAACCCTGTGGAGAACAACCGAGGCTGAGCTCGTTCAATCTCAGCGTGATCTGATTGCGTGTGCCGAGAGCGGTGACTTTATCCGCTCCGCCACACTTGCCACGAACCTTGTAAGCCTTAAGGCTCGCCTCCAGGCGGGGCAGGCCGCTCATCACGAGCTCGACCTCCTCATTAAGCGCAGCAAGGTAGTACGCCCGGCGGCGGAACTTACCGAGGAGAGCGCTACGGTTCTCTCAACCCTTGAGCTTCTTGATGATCAGGTTATCAAGGAACCGGCCGAGAAGGCTGAGCCCCACCGTGCTGAGCCCCTCCGTGCTGAGCCCCACCGTGCTGAGCCCCACCGTGCTGAGCCCCTCCGTGCTGAGCCCCTCCGTGCAGCGGTGGGCGGGGGTAAGGTAATCCCGCTTAAGCGGCGGTAACCTGAGCACCAGCGGCCTACCCTAAATGGGTCAAAACCCGCACCGGAGCGCCAGTAAAGGCCGAGACCACCGGAACTGGGCCAGGTCCGAACGTTCTATCGATCAAAGTAGCCCAGCAGAGCACCGGAATCCCTTTCAGGGTCGCTCGGGTATGAGCCTCAAGGCTTGAGCGAGCGGTCGTAATAACGTCCGTAACAAGGATCGCTTGATGACCCTTATATTTCTCGGCGTGCCCATTGGACATCTTGCTCTCTAAGTACTGCTCAAGTGGAACCTCTTGCCCTTTATTGAATAGCTCAGAATACACCGCGCAAAGTCGCTCAGCGAAGAACGAATAGCCCCCTGGAAGCTTAAGAAAGAGCTCAGGCTTGTTCGGAGCCACTACGTTACGAATTCGCTCCGCGACGTATTCAGCGCACGCATCGAGGTCGGCGTCACTCAGATCCTCAACGCGATAGAATATGCGAGATTCGCACCGTCCTCCGATCGGAACCGGCCCCTCGTACTCTTCAGTTATCTTAGAAAATATCTGCTCAAGGGTCTCGATGTCAGTCATATCTACTACCTTACTCAACGGCGGCCGCCCGCTCCACGCAGGGAGGCCCGAAGTGGACTCTCAAGGTGACGTAACGTGCCGTGGTACCTATCGGGAAGCCTCCCGACTAGCAAAAAGCTCCACATTTGGAGCATAAGCTCCTAATGATATAACAATTTTTAAGAGGAGAAAGGGGTTTTTTATAGACCGGTCCCGGTATAGCTCCGCAACGCATATCGGGGTATCCTATGGACCGTTAAGTCCGTCTATTCATAACTTAATTAGGTAGTACCCATGGAACAGCCCTCTGAGCTGACGCAGATCGGAACGAACTCAAACCCCCTGAAGATAACCCGGCGCAAGACCCGTTCGGTGCGGGTAGGAGATCTTACGATCGGCTCTGAAAGCCACATCTCTACCCAGTCCATGTGTGCGACGAAGACACAGGATATCGACGCGACCGTGCGTCAAATAAAGCTGCTTCAGGAACATGGCGCCGACATTATTCGAATCGCTATCGATAGCCGTCGGGATGTTGAGGCGCTCGCCGAGATCCGGAAGCAGGTCTCCGCTCGTCTCGTTGTGGACCTTCAGGAGAGCTACAAGCTCGCGAAGAGCGTCGCGCCGTACGTACAGAAGATTCGTTACAATCCGGGCCACCTCTACCATCACGAGAAAAACGTTCCGGTACATGAGAAGGTGGCGTATATCGTGAACGTCGCCCATGAGCACGACCTAGCCCTTCGCATCGGCGTCAACTTCGGATCGCTCGATCCAGCCATTGCTGGGAAAGAGCAGGATCCACTTGAGGTTGCGCTCAACTCCGCCAAGGAGCACGTCGGGTACCTCGAGGATCTTGGATTTACGAACTACGTCATATCGCTCAAGAGCTCCGATCCGAATGATGTGATGGATATTAATCTTCGCGCCGCGGAGTTGTTTCCTGAGATTCCGCTTCATCTCGGTGTAACCGAGGCAGGGATGTTGCCGATGGGGGAGGTCAAAACTCGTATCGCATTCGAAAACCTTCTCGTTAAGGGGATCGGGGACACGATGCGCGTATCGCTCACCCTTCCGCACGCTGAGAAGTTCAAAGAGATTCAGGTTGCCAAGGCTATCATAGCTGACGTATACGCGGGTCGGTTCCGTTCGGTCCCACGGTTTGAACAGACGGGATTAAATATTATCTCCTGCCCATCGTGCTCGCGTGTCGAGAATGAGGCGTTCGTTGAGCTTGCGCAGAGGGTGCGTGAAATGACGCAGGAGTTCGCCGATCGACAACTGACCATCGCGGTCATGGGGTGCCGTGTAAATGGACCGGGGGAGACCGACGACGCGGATCTCGGCTTGTGGTGCGCGCCAACCCACGTCAATCTCAAACGGCGGGGTGAGCTTGTTGGTCAGTTCTCGTACGAAGAGATCGTCTCGCGGCTCAAGCAGGAGATCGATACCCTTTCACCAGCAACGTAACGAAAGATATGTCACACACGCTGAAGGTTGTAAGGGGATTTAGATGAGGCTTGTGTCGCCTGCCTCACTCGAAGGGGCAGAAAAGTTAGTTTTTGATAACCTCAAGCCGTGGCTTCCCGCGAACGGCGTGTGCGTGAATGTCATGCTCGGTCAAGATCCGTGGGACATTCGCCCGTTACTGCTTATAAACGGTAAGGTCTCGCTCTATCGTTTCTCTCGACCCCTCAACCAAAACGCCCTTTTGGCTCTCGCCGCTGAGATGCAAGGCTTCGCCGTGATTCCAGGATGGGAAATGAAGGTCGAGGCTCGAAATGAGGCAGAGCGGCTCCTACTGGTCCGACCGGTCTATCCTAAAACGCTCGGCGAGGAGCTTGAGCAGAGTGGCGTCGTGAGTGGCCAACGACGACACGACCTCGTATCAGGTTTGATCGATGTGGTTAAAATGCTCCACAATCGCTCACTCGTTCACGGTCACATTTCACCATCGAATATCACTGAGGTGAACGGCACCGTTGTTCTTCTTGACCCACGGTTCGGCGCTCTCCACTACTCAAAGGATGAGCACCTTGCGCCGGAAACGAACGCGGGTGAAGAGCCGCGGCCAGAGGCGGATCTCTACGGGCTGGGAGGCGTTCTCTCGAAATTACTCGGAGAGGACGCCACGCACCAGCAACGGGAGATCATCGATCGCCTGCGGTTACCATCCCCACGGCAGCGCCCAACGATTGAGGAGGTTGCGCTGACATTCATGCGAAGCCTTCCCGCACAAACCCGGGCATCGGTTCGAAGCGGAAAGTTGGTGAAGAGGCCGGGCGTTACCGCGTCACCCGCTTCAGAGACATCGCAGGTTCGGGAGACGCGCGAGGCCGCAGCGGTTGATGGTGTGATACGCCCGTGGTGGATGTGGGCCGTTGGCGTACTCACCGTTATTGGAGTAGGGGTCGGCCTCACCAGATTCGGGTTCCCTTCACTCTACTACGATTTGATGCGCAACGTGATGATCTTCGCACCTCAGACAAACCCAGAATTACAACTTGCCTGGGCCAGTAATGATAAGGGGAGGATGCGGGTCGTCGCTCAGGCGGCTATCGAGGATCACGATCCAGCGGCCGAGAACGCGATTGTTGATGACATTATGTCGGGGCAGAATCGGCCAGGTGTGGGTTCGAACCTTCTGAGGGTCGCCTTGAGCGATCTTTGGGTCGACGATCTCTCCGCCACGGATCGACGCGCAGCGCTCGCCCTGAGCGTCATGCCTATCTATCCTGAGGGGCTCAAGTCGCTTCCGGCGCTCAACACGCTGCACCCAGGGGTCATCCTGGCCGTCGCTGGCCAATCTCAAGCGAGGAATCCGAGTAAGCAACTCTCTGAGATCTCCATCGATCGGCTTGCATCCCTTCCACCTCCCGTTGGTCCGCTTTTCGCGCAACTTCGTGACGGGGGGAGTAAGAGCCTCGGCGATCCTGAGGTTATCGCCCTGGCGGGCATAGTTTCAGGTAATCCTCCGGTCGATACCTTAGAGGCATACATCGGAGCGGAGAGTCCACTTCCTGTTGCGCTGGCCCGTATCGCTATCGCTCTGCCGCTCCTCTCGGCGAACGACGCGTCCGCGGCACAACTTCTCGCCACGCTGCGCGACCGGGGTGGGGAGATGGGGCAGACCCTCAGTTGGTTTGATATTGACGGCCTTGGGATCTGGGGGAAGGTGAAGAGCTCGGACAAATTGCGGCTCGTTCTCGGGGAACTACCGGAGCAGAGGCTTGGGGTTCAACACTACGCCGACCTTTTGACCTTTCCACTCGCCGATGTTCGGACCAGAAGCGCGGCGGTTTTAAAGGGCGCGTTTCTGAAGGGGGAGAGCGACCAGCTCCTCCTGGTGCTGGGGGGTGAGCAGAATCGGCTCTCCCGAGAGCAGACCATCGCGCTCTTATCAGCTTTGAACCTCGATGTTTCAAAGCGGGCTCCCTATGTCGAGATACTTTTTCAGCTGAAGCCGTCCTCCGAGATGATACTTTTAGTTCTGCTGGCTCGGAGCGACAAGGATAGCACCGACCACTTCAATCTTGAGGCGGCACGATACCTTCGAAAGAACAGCGAGTGGAAGGCTACGACAGAGATGTTGCAGATCCTCGCGCATCACCCAGAGCCGTTGGCTCGGTCGCTTGCCTACGCGCGACTCTCGACAGGTGATCAAGCACAGAAAAAGATCCTTCAGCAGCGCCTTTCCGAGGAGGGGGATAAGGGGCTCGCGCATCGAATCATGGAGAAGCTTGAGTTCTCAGGCCCGTCGTAACTGCCGAATGTAGGATGAAGAAAAGAGGCCCCGGGTTTCCCCGGAGCCTCCTCCTTCTTCCTCACGCTTTGGCGGGAGTCCGAACGGGTTTTACGCCTGAATTCCGATATCGTTGAAGAAGGTGCTTATGAGCGAGCGAAGGATGAAGGATCCTACCGCTACGACCATCAAGCTGAGAGCAGCTTTGTACTGACCGAACGCTGCCGACATGATGGCTCCGATTCCGGAAGCCGCCATAATCAACGCTCCGAACGATCCCTCAAGGTACGTCATGATAGCGTTAACCGCGTTGTTAATACGGTCATCGTTGTAGGTAGTCGTTCCGTCAATTGCGGCATACACATCGTGCGAAAGTCCGAGCCCGAGAACCGCTACACCAGCAACGAAAAGAGCGAGGCGGGCCTGCTTCTCCGTTGGAGCGATCGTAGCCGCGGAGATCTTCTGACCAACGGTTACATATGTGTTCTTAATCTTCGTAATCATACTACACCTAAAATACGTTTAATGTTCTTACTTAGTGCTTCGTTTGTTTGACATGAATCTCATGTCCCAGTTTCATAAGGGTTATAGCAGAGTCTTCATTCTAAGTTGCATAAGAGGGCGCAGATTTGAACAAAAAAGGATCGACCGCTGATTGTTCGGCACCACAGGGCCATAGAATCTGCATAACTAGCTGACACCACGCGTTAATCGGGCCGGAGATCCGCGTTCGTACGGAACGAAGGAGGCCCTTGAGACCTATACGGGTGTGACAAAGAGGGGGAGGTGCTGAGGTTATCCAGCGGCTGCGGCCGCAAGACCTGGAAGATACATCTCAGGATCCTCAGCTATGCCATCCTTGCGGATCTCAAAATGAAGGTGAGGGCCTGTTGAAGCACCTGAATTTCCAACCGAGCCAATGATCTGACCTGCGACAACCTGCGATCCGGGCCCCACATCCATGCGGTCACAATGTCCGTAATGACTTGTGAATCCGTTGAGATGGCGGATAACGATGTATTTCCCATATCCGCCGTGCGGGTCTGCGTACATCACCTGCCCATCGGCGATCGCTCGAATCGTCGCGCCGATCGGAGCGGCGAGGTCTATACCATCGTGGTGTCGTCGTACTTTTCTGACGGGATGCTTACGAATACCGAAATCGCTCGACATTCGAGGGCCCATCACGGGATAGACAGATGCCAAGCGAGAAGCTGCAAGAACTACGGTTCCCGTTTCGGGCTGGGCGGCGTGTGCTGCCACATGGATAAGACCGGTGTGAATAATCGCGAGAGCTCCAAGCGCGCGAGGAATCATGGTGGAGCTACGGAGCCACATCTCTATCACCCCGCGGTAAGTGATTGAACGCGTTTAAATGCTTCGTCCTCAAGAGAGCTTGAGTATCCGTGTACCCTCACCGTCGTAGATACCGACTTCACACCTCCCTTGGAACCGAAGGTAACTAATTTCGATTGCACCCACGCTCGTTGTCCATTCGGAGCGAACACACGGAGCCACTCACCTTGACGCGCTTCAACCGCGAGGCGGGACCCCTTTGCTACAGTCATGAGCGAGGAGTGATTCTTTCCTGGTCCAAGACGAAGCTCTGCTTTTTCGACGTCAACCGTTGCGATAGTGAGGTCAGCGGAGCTGGCTGGGGTCGGCTCAATCGCAGGCGAATCAATTCGTCCTGTAGCGACTACGGGAGCGGCGACACCCGAAGGCTGAATAGGCGCAGGCGGCAGGGCCGCGCGGCCGAGGCTGGCTCTCGTGCGCGCCTCAGAGATTGTAGCGAGCCGAGAGAGCTCCGTCTCTGCCATGGCGAGCTGCCCACGAACCTCTTCAAGCGTGCGCTCAAGATCAGCGATCCGTTTGTGGCTTGCTTCAAGCTCTCTCTTGAGAGCAGCGTTTGGATTCGGCACGACCGGTGGTGGAGCCGCAGGGAGAGATACGGTATCCGCCCGATCCGCCACTGGCGCTTGCGCCGCGCGGTTGGCGGTACTGCTCTGAACCACAGGCACAGATGCTTTCTCGACACGTACGGGCGATTCATCCTGGGTCTGCTCGTGCTTGATGACCGGAGCTTGGTAGGTAGCGGGCTTCAAGTGGGCTTGTAACGCCTCAGAGTTCTGCGCTGCTGGCGCGTCAAACGCACTCGGACCTTTGTGAGAGAGCCCCTCAAGAAGGGCTCGCTCCGCCGCAAGTAAGGCCGCGTCCTCAGAGGAGTCGTTGGTTTGAGCGGTGGCTAGCGTGGTGTGAAGAAGAGCTGTGGCGATGATAATCACGCTTCTCATAAAGACAACCTTCTCTTTCTGGGACAAGTTTGTTCGACGCATAGATAAAAACCACCTAACTGAGCGGCTGGTACATAGCCTACTTCCGTTATGCTATCCCTATCCGGTAATGTGCCCTGTTCGCCTCAGCTTTTTTGTGTGCATCCTAGCAGGGTGGTGAAAAATGATTCCCCGTGCGCATTGCGATTTTTCACTACCCTGCTCGGGTAAGAGGACTTACTCGAGACCGAGTGATCGCTTGATATCATTGAGCTTTTCCGGCTGCGGATTGTTGTCGTCGGAATTCCGGTGAGCTATTCGAGCGCTCGGGTCCGGTTCCTCGCCCTGAAGGAGACGCTCAACGGTCACATCGCCCACCGCTGTGGACTCAGCACGAGCCTTTGGACGGCGACGAGAGGCGAGATACGAGTCAACATCGTCAGCCGCTATGGTGGTCTTCGCTGGCGCTTGGGCGTAGCTACCGATGTCGGAGGAACGTGCCCCTGAATTCGCGCTATGTCCTGACCCGGCTAAGCGCAACACCGCTACGAGCACCGCAAGCGCGAATATGCCCACGACTTGCACCTTGCTCCTAAGGGGTGCCACGAAGTTAGCGCCGCTAATGAGGCTCATTGAGGCTCCTGTTACCGAGACGGTTTACGGTAATACTGCCATCGACCTTGTCGGATCTCAACAACTTCTGAGTGAGCAGGGCGATAGTAGATCCCCTCCGGATCGAGTCCTGGAGGCACCTCTACCATATCAACCATCGGTTCTTCCCAAGCTGATTCAACAACTCCGGGAACGTTCCGTACCTGATACTCGATAACAGTCGGCCCCGCTGGTGGCTCCGGTCGAGCGCACGCGCTAACTCCAGCGCCCACGAGAATGGCGGCACTCACGCGAAGAGTCTTTGCCATATACGTTTTCATACACCTTCCTCCTACATTCCTGAATCTTTAAATCCAACATCCATCATCGCACTCACGGCTCCTGCGATACCCCCGCCATCAATCTCATCGCTCTGAAAGTTACCCATAAGCCGTTGCTGGAGATCCTTGGCTCCGTAAGGAGCCACGTTGACCACCTCCTCGAGGGCTTTGCTGAACTCCCCCGCGTGACGATTGAGAACGTCTTGGAAGAGCTGATTATCATCGCCGTTATTTGTGCTCACCCAGTAGAAAGCTGGCTCGACTGGCAGAACGAGCGCTCCCTCTCCTATATCCGAGAGGAGATAGAATTGGGACTCTATTCCCTTCACCGTTCGCAGACGCATAATTACGTCAGATTGCTGCGGTGTCAGGTTGAAAGCCTCGGCGGTGAGATGGAACTTATTCGGATCCTGCCGCAGGAAGATCTTGTGTGCGCTGTTCTGAACGATCGCCTGACCTCCAGAACCAACATAGAAATCCTCACCCGATTGGGAGGCCGCGATAACGATACCTTTTCGCTTTCGATAGAGCCGGAAGGCCGTCTCAATTGTATTTGAGGAGGTCTTACCGATAAGTTCGTGCGCCTCATCAAACACGAGTACCTTACGGGTATCGAGCTCAGATGGATCGTTCATCACGGTATCGGCCCATACCATCGCAATCTTAAGAAATACCCTTTGGAGGTCAGGATTACGCGAGAGCGCCTTGAGGTCAAATACAATAAACCGCTCCTTTAGCTTGAGCGAACCGGGACGGTCAAAGAAGCGGGCGTACGTTCCCTCACCGTAGTAATCTGCGATCAGGAGGCTGATACGTTGCCGACGTCGAGCGCTATCCTCCGTCTCATCGACCCGACGTGGGGCGCGAAGCACGGAGACAACATCGCTCAAGATGAACTCCCGTCGCATCGGACCACTGCGATAGATTCGGTGCGCCTCAACGAGTGAATCAATAACGCTTCCGCGCTCAAGTCGGTCAGGTTGATGTTGTCCGTCCGCCGCCATGTCGCAGATGACATCGGCGCACATATCGATAAGGTCCTTGTAATCATCGCTCTGTCTTTCAGCCGCGAGGGCACCAAGACGGGCTAGGAAATTCATCGCGGGAGCCCGTGAAGGAGTGGCCTCATAGACCTTGCCACCGAAGAGCTTGGCGACCTTCTCGAAGCCGCATGGTTGGCCAGTCATACCCTTATCGAAGATGAACGTAATGGGCTGTCGCTCAACAACTCGACCATCTGTGAGGGTGGAGTAGTGTCCACGATTAAGCATCGTGATAAGATAACACATCAGGTAACTCTTACCGGCTCCGGACACTCCACTGATAAGGACGTTCGGCGCGATATTTGAGTCATAGAAGTCGAAGCCGACCAACTCTCGGTTCCAGAGAGATGGAAGGAGGAACTGCGCTCCAGCGCTGCCACGCCAGTTGCCCCACAGCGGAAAGAGACGGGTAGCGCGGGATGATTGCATCACGGTTGTCCATCCAGCCCCATCCGTGGCGGGATCGTACGCGCCCGGGAGGGAGCTGATCATCACCGCCATGTCCGAGATCTCATGCACCATGCCGCGGGCCCCGTTGAGCTGCGGAAAGGTAGCGACAGCCTCTGCTGTGGCGCGAATAGCTTCGTCCTCGGTCTGACAGATAAAGGTTTGGTGCACACCGACGCGAACTATCTGCTCCCGTGAGCTGTAGAGCTCCTGTCGAGCGTTTCGGATCGCCGAGATCTGATGGAGGACCTTTTGATTCGAACGGCCGCCTGGCGCCCGCTCACGCATACCGAGCAGGGAATCGAGCTTGTCGAGACGTTCGAGCTGCTTTTCCTTCGGGTCCTTTGAAAAGGTCACACTGAGAATATTCTCGTACGGGGTGGACTGAAGCGGCGCAATCATGAGAGGCATGCAGCTCTTCGGCGGCTTCACCATCGAAACGGAGCGATACACACGACCGTCCTTCTTGATGATTCCATCCGCCGGGTGCTCCACATGAGTCTCAGAGACCTGATTCGCCAAGAGGTCGTCGCGGTCGTACTCCGGCACCGGAATCGAGGTCGTGCGTCCACGTCGGTGCTTTCCAGGCTTGACACTTCGTCGGTTCAAGAGCGGATAAAGGAGATTGATGAGCCGTTGCCCATCGACCTTCTTGGGATAGAAACCGAGATCGGCGAGCTTCGCCGCGGTTCCGTCCATGATCCCCTTGAATCGGTTAGCATAGGTCAGGTATTCGGCGTGTCGCTGGTCGGCGCTCAATCCGACGGCGCCATACATAAACATCTTCATCGCGCGAGCCATCTGAGCAGCCAAACCTTTTCCCTCCCACGGAGGATCGAATCGGAAGCAAACGAAGAGGCGAAGTCTGCGAGGACGGCGGTGAAGCGAGCGCGCCTGCGACGCCATCCGGATCGAGCGAACCCAGCGCTTGGTCATCCATCCCGCCGCGCCACTCAACGGATACGAGTAGAGGCTATTTCGAAGGAGATCCTCAACGTCGAAGGTAGTAATCCAACAAAATTGCGCTGAGATGGTGTGCTCGAAGGAATCGAGCATCTCTTGAACCCGCTCGGTTAACTGAAAGGCCTCGGCATCTGATACTGTGGTAATCCACTTCGGTTGTAATTCCCAAATGGACCATAGTGAGGCGTCGGTATGGATGAAGATCTCGTTCTCTTCGTCGAATCGAGCGAAGGGCAGGAGCTTGTTAAAAAGCTCTTCATCTTGAAACAACCTATTTCGGGTTAACCTATTTATGCTCATGGAACCTATTCACTAAATAAGGTCGGCTCTAATGCGGTTCGCACAAGAAACCGGACCTCTTTGTTTTCGTGGTCGACAACAACCTTAATCTGCGCCTTCTCTTCTATAGTCCGCGCGAGCTCGTCGATCGTTCCAAGATTTTTTAAAGAAAATTTCTCTTTCGCCAGCGATGGGCTCGTATACGAGGAATACCTAGCCATTTGCGCCAGTACCTTACAGGTCTGCTCGAGGGTAGCGTTCGTCAAAGAGATCTCATACACCGGTCGAAGGGAAGGGGTATTATACGAGGAACTCGTATCTCCACCCTCCCGGGCGGGGAGAACCTCTGGCGGATGCGCCCAGCGGGTGCGCGCGTAGACCGGTTCTGGCCCCGCCACTCTATAGGAAGGCAGGAACAAGGTCCGGCTCGTATTCGATGTCGGCTCGTAGGGTTTGACAACACTTGTGGAGCATCCTGCAGATACTCCACACATCATGAGGGCTACGAGAAGAGGGGAGAACTTGATCACCGTATGTCCTCCGGATTCACAAATCCAACCGCAGAGGAGTTACCACCCGTGGAGCTTCCAAGTTGAGCCTCGAGCTCAAAGGCGTCCTGGAGCGCCCACGAATCCTTTTTCACTTTAATATAATAGTAGTGCGCAGGAACGAGATCGCCGTGCGCGTTGAGGTGGTCGGGAACCCACATGAGCCGAACCACCGCCGGTTGCATCACCGGATTCTGAGGTTGAGCTGGCATCGCACGCTGGTATGTTCCCATCGCCTCAAGGGCGGCGCGAGCCTTGTCACCCTTACCTCCGCTGCTCCCGTCATGGAGCGCGGCGTCGTTCTTCTCTCCGAAATACGCCACCTCGGAGGGGGTCTCATAGAAGGGATTCAACACCTGCGTCATGGCGGAGCAGCCTGTCAGGAGCGTCCCAAGCACCGGAATTATCGCGAGTCGTACACCTTTCATAACACTCACCTGGTCACCGTTAATCTAAAGAGGTAAACACCACCGCCGGATCCTCGTCATCCAACTGCTCAAGGAGCTCTGGAATCCCCAAGGATTGCGAGAATACCGCCGTCGCCTCACGGCCTGAGAGCACCTGCACCACAGGAACGAGCTGCGAGAGACGGTCACGAATAATTTGTTGCCATTCAGTTGCCGCCGAAGAGAGCGCCACACCACCAGCGTAGGCTGGAACATCATTGGGATTTACACTGCTCTGGTTATTTCCGTTTGAGTATGTCCGATTCTGCACGTTGGCAGCGGCGACACCTTGTCCAAGTCCGGCGAGACCACCGGCCATGCCGGCTCCAACGATCGCTTTACCGATCGGGTCGATCAACACACCTTCCATGCCTCGAATACCGTCCTCACCCACAATCCAACCATCGATCGGAAACTCCCTTCGCTTTCCGTTCGGGAGCCGTAATGATAGTCGGGTGAGGCGAAAAAGCACCCGTGCGTCCGTTAAGGAACCCTGCGCTGCGGCGATAATACGAGCTTCTCCGAGAGGCACGCTATTTCCGTCCGGTCCCATGACATCTCCAACGAGCTTAAGAACAACGGGGTAAGGAGTTCCATCGGTTGGAGCGTTCACACCCGCGAGGAGCTTCACCCGTACCGAATCGCCTGGCATGAGAGCCGCAAGCTTCGGTTTTACTGGCAGAGCCGGCGGAGCGGCCGCCACATCTGGAGCTCCAAGTCCCTCAAGGTCATCTGGTTGCGCACCGACGAGGTCTGGAGCTGTCATCTCACCGATGCTTTGAGGGTTTCCCGCTGGAGCCGGCTGGCCGCCGGAGTTGTTTTGCACCTCCGCAAGGCGCTCAAGGATCTTCTTGAAGATCTCCGCGGTAGTCGCCTCATACTCCTGCATAGCCTTCTTCTGAGTATCGAGATCCTCACGCAGAGCCGCGCTCTGCGTTGTGAGTTGATTGAGCTGCCCGTTGAATCGCTCGATAAGGTCCGTCCACCGCTCGTTCGGATCGTTGTGCGACGCTACGGCATCTGGCTTCTGCTTTGGTTTAGCCATACGACGCGGCGCTTGAGGCGCGAGCGCTAAATACATGACACACCCGACAACAACGACGGCCATGATCTGGGTCTTTCGGTCGCTCTTCAGTCTAAGTGGTAGGTCTCGAAAAAACTGTTTCATATCTCTACCTTCCTCTTAGCGTGCGCGCGTTACGATATAGACCTTAGCGTTTTGATTCGCTGCGATCTGCTCCTCTACGTTAAGCGGACGAGGTGCTAGTTCCCAGCTCGAGGCCGAAATAGCTCGAGTGCCGTCGATTCGAAACGTCGCCGCGTTAAGTTTCTGAGACTGATCGAGAAGATTCGTGGTATCGAGCACGTATCCCCACAGATTTGGACCAACGAAGATCTTGTCGATTTTAGCAAGAATGGCGCCATCGCTCACAACGGTTTGTCCCTTGTGACGCTCGCTTATTGTGTACCCTGGAATAGCTCCCTTGCCGAACTCAGCAACAAGAACCATCTCCCGCATCAGTCCCGATACCTTGCTCGCTGGCGCATACTCGTACGAACGCTCTTTGTAGGGGGCGGCAGCCTCCTCATCGGCGCCAACCACGCTCTTGCCATCAGAGATCATGACTTGCGCGTCCCTTGGGTTGTCGGAGTTAGCTCGGCGGATCCGAAGCGGATAGGAGCGGCCATCATCCAAGCGAACAAGGATCGCTTCGCCGTTCTCATTCATGCTCTCCTTGCCGAACACCACGAGCGAGGAGTCCTTCTTGTCAAGCGCGATGCCCGCGTTTGAGTTCTTGAAACCATCCTTGATCTTTCCGCCCTCGAAGATGATCTCTGTTGGCTCCCCGACGTTGACAAACACCTCCACCTCACCCCGTCCGGTTGTGTACTCGATATCTCGAGCGAAGGCGCCCGTCACACTTGAAAGAGCTACTGCCAGAGCGAGCGTTACTCGCGTGGTTACATCATGAATGCGTACTACTTGCTTCATCGTCATACTCCTTACGAATTTACTCCTGCTGAGGCGACCTCGCCCTCGATATTCGCCTTGAACGACACACCGGTAATCACGATCCCGTACGGATTAAGCGGATTGCGAGGTATCGTAGACATCGTAACCGTAAATCTGCTCGACACGGTCGGAAGGGAGCTACCCGCAATAACCTTCCAACGCTCTCCTACGAGGGACACCGTAACTTGATTTCCATTTCTCGCCACCTTTGTGCGAAGTGGGTCAGTAAAGAATACCTGGGTACGCCCCGTACTTTCAATCGCGCCCAACTCGGCGCCCATCATCTCCTCTTTGAATTTCGTATATACCGGCTCCTTCAGCATGGAGGCCGCGACATTGAACTGGTTACGAGCGGTTCCTGGTTGATAGGTTGCTACGAGATTCACGTAGGTGTTGGCCGCGTTAATGAACTCCGTGTCCGGAATATCTTGTGCCACATGTACGCCAGGCTCGGGCTTTGAGGGAACGGTCAGGTTGATCACGCGTGTCGACCACATTACGAGCGCGAATATGAGCGCGGCGAAGGTCATCGGGAATTGCATAAGCGACAGGGAACGCCACAGGAGAGCTTGATCCTTGTAGTTCTCCCACAATCGGATCGTGTCGCTCTCTGAACGAGTAGCATTGAGTCGCGTGTCAGCGACAACCTCTCGAACATTGGGAGTAGCCATTCGACCCTTTCTCATAGACAACCTCTCTCTTCACCTTACGTGCGACCTGGACGACGGGCGTCCTGGTTCGGCCTGTTTCTCAACGCTTCAAGACCTAGTTGCGCATACAGGCACTCTTCATTCACTGCCTGTATCGGACCGCCGCTCCACAACGGTTGCAGCTTTGATGGCGCTGGTATTCCTGGGGGCTCAAACCCACAGGTCACCATCACCAAGTTCCGAACTCCACGCTCCTCATCCGGGAATTTCTTCCGTAGGACGGCGAGCCCCAACGTGGTCCCGATCCAGATCATTACAAGCACCGGCATCCACGTGGCGGGCCTATCAACTAGATTCGCGGCGAGGAACGATGTCATGAAGCCACCCATCCACTCAAAGGGCTTTGCCCCCGCGAAGGTCCAGTCCTCATTCAATCCTGGTATTACGTCGCCACTATCCATGGTTACTGCCTCTTCCTGTAATCATCAGTTCTTACCTATCTGCTTCAGGTAAAAGTCTCGGGTCTGCCTCAAACCGAATTCCTCCCTTCGTTGCGCGTGGTTGCGGGTCCAGAACGCGGTCGAGGTCTTCGGCGCGATCAATCAGGGTGTTACGCCATTGAGCGGGATCTAAGAGCTCAGAAGGACTAGCTATCTTTCGTCCTTTATCAAATTCGTGAAGGGCCGCGATGATCAGTGAACGGGCCCGGGCGTAGTGGGCTACAGCCTCCGTGGACTGCTCCGGTCCAGCGGTACCAAGGGTGGTGCGCTTGGCCATGGCCCGATCTGCTGGGAGTTTTGCTGAATGTCCGCTTCGCCCACCGCTCGAACCGAAACCACCATCGTCATAAACGTCGCCGCCACCATCAGCGTAAACGTTTGAACTGATAAATCCTACCGCGAGAACTGAAAGACAAAGACATCGTTTAATCATGAGTACCACCACACTAACCCTGACGTTTGGGCACCTTAGCCGTAACGGACACGCCATCCCGTATCGAAAGATCGAGCCAAATTGCTCCAGGTATTCTGTAAAACTACAAAAATACCGAAGTACAAGCAGAAGGCTATCCACATAATCCCCTACGGCCCTCAACCAAAGGTATGAAACGAACTGATGAAAACGTGTCCTAAGAAGCGCATTTCGGCGATCCACCGGCCTACGGTTTCGTCATGGGTAGGCCCCCACGATCCGCAAATGTATGCGGGTCGCCGTGACGTCGGCTTCACCTTGATCTTGTGGGAGCAGAGGCCTACACTCTCGGAGTGGTCCTTTGGGATCAGGTTACAGAGGATTTTTTAGAGGTTTTGTGGCTGTTGAAGGGCTCCCAAATCCACATCAGGATGACCTCAGTTGGCTGAAAGCCGGCAATAAGGTGTCTGGCGCCCGTTTTGCGGCGATGGTGGTGCTGTGGTCCGTTGGGGTCGTGATGGGGATACTCCTCCTCTTCTTCGTCCTGCATCATCTACAGGGAGGAGCGACGGATACCGAATATTTACAGCAGCAACTACTTGAGATCCAAGAGCCGTGGTCCGAGAGGATGGCTCGCGACCTGAACGGGTATCACGAGTGGCTTGACCGACACGGCACGAGCCCCGAGCGGTCGGTTTTTGACGACATCTCGGCTTTTTTTCTTCGCAGCGTTCTCACGATGACAACGTCGCCGAGCGAGTCGTTATTCGCCTCCCTCTATGTATCTACCCACGCCGGTATGATTCGAGCGCTCTTTCTGGTGGTGGCTTCGCTTCGTCTCTGGATCGCGACCCTTATTGTCGCCGCGTACTTCGGGCTAACCTTCTACCGCCCACACCGTGGGGAAGACATTCTCGGACAGACCGGAAATGGAAGACTTTTTTACTCCGGCGCGCGCGCTGGCCTGGATAACCTAACCCCCTCGGGTGCCCCTGACATCCTCGTGCGAGGGCTCGCCTGTCCTGACTATGCCTCACGTCCTGACACCATCGCATCTTCAATCTGGAAAACGCTCCACACATGGGGAGCGACAAACGCTACGAACGAGGCGCTCACGGCCATCATCGTGAAGCATGGTGATACCACTTCCTACGTCCCTCGTCTTGAGGATGAGGCGCTCTACGAGAGGACCTTCAGAGGCGCCTCGCTTTCGGAACATGTCCCGAATATTTTGAACGCGGCCCTCGAACTACGCGCGTCCTACGCTTCAGGCGAAACGACACGCGAACCAAACGGCTCTCTCTCACCTTCGTCCTTGAGCGCAGCGACATCGGAGATATATGCCCAAGCGCTCAAGGCGGCTCTCCATCAGGTTCTCTCTCCGCGCGCTCGTGAGCTGCTCGGAGAGCGACCACCTCACGAGGTGGCAACGCTGGTACTGGCGCTTGAGAGCGGTAAGGTTCTCGCGCACTCCTTCGAAGGTGGTAAATGGTTTCGGCGCTCCAACTTTCTCCACCTCAGCGCGCGAGCAGTTCTACACTCCGTTGTCGCCTACCCTCAAGATTACGGATTCGACGCACGACAGCGCATGAGACGCGCACTCGTGTACGCCTCTCGAACGAGCTCCTTCGCGCCGGTACGGATGCCGATAGGGATGACGGATGACATCTGGGCCCTGAGACAATGGGCAGAGGTGCTCCTCGCCGCTCCTCATGAACTGGCTGACGCGGTCGATGAGATCGAATTAGTGGGACTAGTTCGCGCGGCTCACGGGAAATTCGAACGCGAGATCCTTCCGAAGGCGATCTCCTTCGTTCCGGAACTCACGACAACGAGCTTCGCAACGATGTCGGACCTTTTCTTCCTGCCGACGCAGAGTATCGTCTCCCTCCTCCGAAAATCGGTCAACCAACAGGAGCTCGCCAGAATAGCTGATCTCAGCAGCATCGTGGGCGTAAAGCAGAGGCAGCGAATAGAGCGAGCACAGTCGTCGGACGAGGGGGCAGGGACTACGCTGATCTATGACCGGGTATTCGCTCCAATTTCTAAGAGTGAGATTACCCATCTGGCCAAACTACACGCGCTC
Source organism: Pseudomonadota bacterium (assembly GCA_039799965.1). Taxonomy (GTDB): domain Bacteria; phylum Bdellovibrionota_C; class UBA2361; order UBA2361; family OMII01; genus OMII01. The sequence goes on along the minus strand of JBDLRS010000118.1, from coordinate 13,431 downwards.
GACCCGGCGGATATTCAGGATTGGTCAGCGTTACGAAACATCCTAGCCTCCTTTGGATGGCTTGCTCGTCGCGTAGGTGATTATACAGTGCCGGAAAGCTCGATCATTTTCAGTGTATTCAAGACTCCCGCGAACTACCCAGGCGCAAACAACCTCAACTTGATCGGCAAAAGTGGTCTGGTCCCGCTTCGGGGTTCGAAGTTCAGGGAGGTGTGGGGAGCCGACTGGGATCGGCGATTCCAGAATTTCCAACGGGCGACGATGTCTGAGAGCCAAGAGGATTTTGAGAGAGTGCTGAGAGGAATTAAGGAGGAGGCACCGGAGGATCCAACGTTCGCTCCACCTGCCTCAGTCTCCTAAACGAGAGAAACATGGCTAGAAACTATAAACGCACCGACTATCAAGCGCTGAGACGAGAGGAGCTGCGACGTTCCCTCGTCACAAGCGGATTAGTATCAGCGGGCGTTTTCGGAGCCACGCTCTCGCCACTTCTCGCAAACCTTCCACCGGCTGGGCTGATGGGTCTTGGCTTTCTTCCCGCCGCAGTTCTCGGCTCCGCCGCCTATACCTTCGCCAAGCAACATGCAATTGAGCGGGCGAGAAAACAGGAATCGATCCTGCGAGGGGGAAGGGACGTTATCGGAATGCCTCCCGAGCGAGATTGTTTTGGGAAGGCCCTTGAAGATGCTCGCAAGTCTGGGAAGAAGATCCTTGATCGGTACCTGGTCGGTTTCGAACTCGACTCAGGCAAACCGCTGTGGGTCGACGATGACGAGATATGCACCCACGCTGCGGTGTTCGCCAAAACCGGAGTGGGGAAGACCCTGTGGCTGGAATCGCTCATCTTTCAACAAATGGCGCGTGGGCGAGCGAGCGGATGTACATTTATCGACGCCAAGAGGGATTCAGCGACACTTGCGCACATCATTCTTATGGCGCTCATCACGGGTCGAATCGAAGATCTGGTGATCATCGATCCCTTTGACAGCGTTCACGCCTATAACTTTGTGATGACGAATCAGCGCGCCGACGTGAAAGCCCGAAAGGTTCTTCGCGCTGGATTGCCCCCCACCTCCGATCAAAGCACAACAAAGCACTACGATCGACTCGCCGCCGATTCGATCTATCGAATGGTTCGAGCGATGGAGAGCTTTGGGCTGGCGTGGTCCATCAGGGATATCGCTGTGGCGCTCTCAGCGTTTCAGCTCGCGTATCCGCACCTTCGAAATATGCTCAACAAAATTGGAGCGCGCCAGGCGATGGTGGAGCTCGGACATCTGGCCTCAAGTTACCGAAGCGTAAAAGGGGTGCTCGACACTGCGCGTATTACTGACAACCTTCGAGGTATCGCCTCTGAGTTGCACGCTATATCAGGAAGTCAAGCAGGTGAGGTGTTTTGCACAAAACACACCGACCTCGTTCTGACCGACGCCATCGTTCGAGGAAAGATTATTTACTATATGCTCCCCCGTCTTGAGGAGGCGGAGAGCGCCGCGCGTATGGTGAAGGTATTCCGCGAAGATCTTGAGGTCTCTATCGGAGAGATCACCTCGTCACGAATTCACAATCTTGAGGATCCGCATCTTGTTATTATCGACGAGGGATCCTCAACGTTCGGACCTACCTGGGCTAATCTTTTTGAGCTTGCTCGGCGTGGTCGTTTCGCGCTCCTCTTCGGCGCGCAGTCGACCGGAGGTCTTACTGACGCCGCGATGGGATTGAGTGAGGCGTTCTACGAACGTGTCATGGCGAACGTAAACCTAAAGGTCATGATGCGTATCGGTGATAACCGAACAGCGGCTGATATGACGGAGTGGTTCGGCAAGATAGCATCAACCAAGAAGTCTATCGGCGCGGGCGTAACCACCGGCATTCAAACCTCACTCCTTAAGGGGTCCCTTGATTTGAATTCACGCAGGACAGGTGGAGAGTCCCAATCGGTAAGCTATCAGGAGGCCGAAGAGGATCTCGTGAGCGCTGAGGAGCTCAAGCACGAGATGTCAGCGGAGAAGGGGCTTGCGTGGTTCGATCTTGGAAATGGGAAGATCGTAAAGGGGCGCTCATTCTGGTTTAACGCAAACCTCCCTGAAACGTGGGAAGGGCGCGAGTTCATCGTGCATCCTGAGAAGTTTGAGGTCGATGAGATCGGGCTCTCCGATTGGGTGGACGAGCAGATCCTCTCGCAGGAACAGGACGAGACATCGCATAACTTCGCGCCGAAAGCGAAGCCAACCCCAGAGCCAGAAGCCGCTCAAACGGACAAAAAGGTAGGATCCCCCTCAAGAAGCGCCAGTTCCGTTACAAGTGAGCCTGTGCACGAGGGCCCGTTCAAACTGGGCATGATACCAAAGGGAGCAAAGCCACGTGGGAGCGTGATGACGATCAGTAGGCCAACGCCGCCAGTCGTCAAGAGCGTTGCACCACAGCGGGTTAAAACCGAACAACCGAAGAAGGGGGCGTCAGCGCCCGGTGACAAGGCACAACCTACCGACCGGCCAAAGGGCCCTACATCTGGCCCCATGAAGTTCCGAAAATAACTCATTGAAGGTATCGGAGTCCGTGCACCCGAAAGGCGTTATTGCAATTACGATGTCTTGGCGATAGTCTCAAAGCTAGCTCAACGTTGGTGCGTGGTCCGGTGCGTGGTCCGGTGCGTTCGGCCCGATTATCGCCCGAATAAGGGTTACTCGTAGATGCTTTTCGGAAGCATCTCGGGTGAACAGATCGATGAGAGGGTGGTTTGACGAACCAAGGGGTTTTATAAAAGGTGATGGTTTCTATGTATCGCGGTGGTGTAACGTTCTCAATCAACAAATCCTTTGGGCGCCTCCAACTCGTCCCCGAGGCTCACGGACTCCGCTTCTTCTACATACCTATTGTAGATGGCGTTGAATCACCAAACGCTCCAGGAAATCTCAATATGCTTCTTCCTATAGACGCTATCGGCGGACTGTGGGCTACCGCGCGCGCCTTCCTCTACGGCGTTGAGTCCCTCGACGAGAACGTCATCCTTCAGAGTGGGGAGAGCGAGGGAGATTCTGACACACTGATCAAACTCTATCGAGACAAGCCTCGAGGGCAACAAGGGCGCCTTAACGGTGAGGAGACCTGTTGGCTTCGCATCGTCACCGGCCGTACCGAGGAGGAACGTCGTCGTATCAAGCTTGGGCCACGAGATCTCTTGTGCCTTGAGCTCGCGTGCAACTCGGTCATGATCCTCGCTGGAGAGGAGCGCACCCACAGACCTGCCCTTCAATAGGGCTCAGTCGTTCACATTCGATGAAAGAGGGGTGGTACGGCAAGCCGTAACCACCCCTTAACGTTATCCGCACTATTGACCGATAAGTAAAGTTATCGGTCAATATGCCCCCCCATGCACTGGCGCGCCTTAATCCGAGGTAGGGTTAGTATCATCAAGGTCCTCAAAGGCCCTTACGGAGCTTGTGCTTGAAACTCGACGGAGAACCGGCCTTCTTCCTACCGTTACCGCGCCCTTGAACACGGCGATACCGCCTAATCGATCGCGCACCACTAACGTAACCTTATAAACCCCTTTGCGCCTAAAGCTCTTCGAAACGGATTTGCCGCGCATAGACGACCTATCGGAGAACGTCCACGTAAATCTCAGCGGCTCGCCCTCAGGATCCTTGGAACCGCCGGCATTCAGTCGCACCGACAAAGGCTTCACTGAGCGTCCCTTAATCGTACGCTGCGCGCCAAGCTTAACAGTAACGGTCGGCGCGAGGTTCACGTACTCGGCGGTATAGGTCTGCGGCACGGTTCCGGTCACGAAGGTTCGCAGCGGATCGGTCGATCCGTCGGACCATCGCGAGAACGTTCGACCGTTAGAGATAACGTTCGCGCTTATCGTTTGGCGAGAACCCACGATCGGTTGAGCTACATAGGGCGCGAGGACCTCCTTCTCCTCATCGATGTACGCGATCTGAGCGCCCGGTGGCTTGCTCGCGAAGGTGTACGAAGTTGTTAAGGGAGGTACCGGACGACACTTTTGATCTATCAGCTCCCCCTGCCCCCGCGCGCTCAAACATAGTTCGTATGAGCAGTTATCACAGTGCTCCTCGGGGACAAACGAGCCCTGAGCACCCGAAACCTCGCTTACGAGGTGTTCATGGAGATTATGTCGTTGGAGTACCGCCCAGGTCATATCGACTCCTGTGGTGGGCTCAGTACGCCCACTGAAGTTCACGGTCTTTCCGATCTCGTAACGGTAGGAGGCCTCAGGCGCGTCAATAAACGCCACGGGTGGATTTGCGCCGGTCCGAATCGTGAAGGTTTTGCTCGCGCTAGCGAACGGCGCTGTCGACTCTTTCACCGTAAGCGTGGCCTTGAATGTACCGATCTGCGTGTATACGTGCACCGGATCCGCCTGAGAGGATTCCTCTCCATCGCCAAAGTCCCAGGCGAAGGTTATCGGCTGACCATCTGGATCCGAACTTCCTGCTGAAGAAAAGCTCACAACAAGCGGAGCAGCGCCAACTACGGGATCCGCTGTCGCCTTGATAACGGGGGGATTATTGCTCCCAACGATCGGTCGAAAGCGACGCACCGCCCCGGTACGGGTTTTGAGGTCGAGAAAGACGGCGTAGATATTCGAGTCGGGACCACTAATCAGTTGAACGGCACCGAGATTGGAACCGACCTCCTTCGCGAACTCATGTACTGTTGGGGTCCCGTTTGCGTCAAAGGTGAGATACTTGATAAAGAGCCGGGCGTAATCAGCGAAGAACAACGCTCCTCGATACCGTGTTGGGTAGGATGTGCCGGAGTAAAACGCTACCCCTGTGATCGACGAGCCAAGGTCCTTGCCGGTCGAATCATATGGATGCCGATAGGTAAAAAGTGGCGCGGTTACAACTCCTGGCCCCTTCGCGTAGATCCCGTTGCAAAACTCGATCGTTGCGGGCGCACGCTTAAAACCTACCTGGCGCTCACTTATCGTAGCTTGGCCCTCCTGTTGCAAACGATCGCTAAAGCCCCCCTCGTAGCACGGCCATCCAAAATTTCCTCCCTTCCCGACGTTTATCTCTTCGTAATACGAGGTGCCAACATCTCCGGAGTACACCTGACTATTTGCGGGGTTAATCGTGAACCGGAAGGGATTACGGTATCCAAGTGACCACACCTTAGAGCGATTAGACCCAGGACGAGCGGGATCGAAGAACGGATTTCCAGGCACCCCCTCACCCGTATCTGGATTCACACGAACGATTCGACCCGACATAGCGTCAGGGTTCTGAGCGTTAAATGCCACCGTTGAGGGAAAGTCGTAATTGGCTCCATCTCCTATGCTCGCCATCAACATCCCATCCGCCCCAAACATCAATGTGCCCGCGGTGTGCGAGAGTGAATCCACAGGAATACAATCCTCAATCGGAGTTCCTGCCATAGTCAGCCCCGTCATGCACGAAGCCCGCTCAGGATAGGTTATCTCAGCCGATGACGACGGTGGCGCTATATATTCAGGGCGACCGTTCTTCCCAAGAATAACCTCCTCACTTCCGGGAATCGCGACGTTGTATCCCTGTGCGGCGTCCGCGGAATACCGAACGATCCTAATGAGACGAGACTCCTTTGAATCGGGGATCATCCCCGGAGGATCCCACACATACGAAAGATACACGAAAGGCTTTGTTGGGAAGCTCGGATCGACTGCTATTCCGAGAAGACCACGGTCCACGGATTTATTCACAATAGGAGCGATAGTAAGAAACGGCGTAGGGAGCAGTTGCCCATTTTGTACAACGCGCACACCGCCATCCTTGAGGGCTACAAAGATCCGCGAATCCGGAGCAAAGGCGATCGCGGTGGAGATCGGGATCCCCTCGACCACCACCTCCTCAATAAAACGCTCCCCGATCGCGAACTGAGATTCGCCACGCGCATCGATGCTCCACAAGATAGCGAAAAAGATCCCTATCGACCCTATCACTCTCTGCAAGTCGCGAAAAATCATACTCACCCCACAGCAAAAATTACTCGACGCACAGACTGATATCGTCGATGAGTGGAGGATTATATGATCATGATCAATTGCCGGGACCGGTTGTGAGGGACCGCTCCATACAGGAAGGGGAGCTCAGTTGGATTGCAGAAACTACAGACTCTCTCGCTGTTCAAGCGAAAGATCCCCATCCACCGTCGGAATCGGATCACAACGGGACATACGGGAGAGTGCTTTTACGGCCTCCATCTCGGCAGCTCGTTCGACGAACTCCTCAACGGTACACCCTACCATCTCGGCCGCAATTCTAACCTTGCGAAACACGGAGTCCTTGATGCGTACCTTGTTGCCGTTACGAAACATGACTACCTACCCTTTCATGAGACCGGTGTGCGCGCGTTACGTCGCGGACCCCTTAGGTAGGAATACCAAAGGACCCTCTCTTAATAAAGCGGTACCTGGAGGGCGGCCCAGCGAATAGTGCGCCGAGTCACCCGCCAGCGCGCTTGGCTTTAATCCCCTTTTTAGCGAGCTCTCGGAGAACGAGGTCGCAGTGATCCCCCTGAAGCTCAAGAACCGCACCCTTGAGCGCCCCTCCAGCTCCGCACACTCGCTTAAAGTCCTTCAGAAGGCTTTGAAGATCTACCTGATTCATCGCTAACCCCGTGATTGTAGTAACGGTTTTACCTCCCCGACCGTTCGTCTCTCGACGAACCCGGACATCTCCGTCCCCCCTAACCTCTAGCTTGCGAGCATCCGCACAGCCGCATTTCGCTTTGGGGCGTTTGCAATCCGGGCATACAGCCCCCTCCTCGGTGGTATAGACGACCCTGTAGTCGCTCTCTTTTGATCTGTTCATACCATGTGCCTCGTACAATGAGTGATGTTAAGGGTTTTTCGGTGGCTCTCAAGAAGTTACTATCAACCTAATGAACCTACATTCATCAGCAGTTGCGGGCCTGAAAAGTTCATTTTTCACTATCCTGCTAGGCCGCCATCCTATGAGCGGGGCTGTCCTTAGGTTTTAAAGCACTCGCTGGAAGGTGAATCGTAAATCTCACCCCTTCATCTGGGGAAACCACCACCGTCCCGCCAAGCTGCCGAGTAAGGGTGCGAACCAGACGTAAGCCCAGAGACACGCTCTCATCCACAAGATTCGACGAGACCTGGGTTGAGCCGTTATCCCACACCGAGATTGAGACATCATCCTCTCGCCGCTCAAGCCCAATCCGCAGCCTCGTAGAGCCGCCATCGGCCTTGGCGTGCTTCATGCTGTTGGTGACAAGCTCATTCACGATTAAACCGCAGGTAATGGCGGTATCGATGGGGAACTGCATATCGACAACCGTGTACTCTACATCGATAGGCGTTTGCGAAGAACCTCCAGAACGTACAAGTTGGGCGACGAGATCGTGGAGATACCCACCGAAGTTGATGGTGGAAAGGGATTCTGAGCGGTAGAGCTTCTCATGCACGAGGGCTAACGAACGGATTCGCTCCTCACTCTTACGAAACAATCGCAACCCCGCCTCATCAGCCGCCTCCTTTGACTGAAGGCGCAACAGGCTACAGATCAACTGAAGGTTGTTCTTCACTCGGTGATGGACCTCCTTAAGAAGCGCCTCTTTCTCGACCAGCGCGGCGGATATCTTCTCCTCAACGGCCCTCTTATCACTCATATTGCGGGCGATGATGGAGAAGCCGCCCCCTGAATGCTCAGGCAACCGCGACACACTGAACCAGACCGGCACAACCGTGCCATCTCCGGCCAAGAGAGGCACCTCCCCTTGAGCCTTAAGATACGGGAGGGTTACAATACGTTGGGTCTCCCTCCATAGATTGCCGGAGTGGCCGACCTTGATGATCTCAAGCGATTGACCGAGCACCTCTTGTGCGGGTCGCTTACAGAGCTCCTCTGCCGCGGGATTCCAGTGCCATATCGTTCCATCGCGATTGAGGCCAATGACCGCGTCTTTGGAGGTTCGGACAAGCGCCTCAAATCGAAACGCCTCCGCTGTACTTTTCGCCAGAGCGTTCGAGCTCGCCATATACCGCTGAGAGAGTTCACGCTGCTGAGCGCGAACCTCTTCGGCCATCCGGCCCGTTACCTGGATCTCCCCCCGAAGGGTCTGTATCGTTTGGTGGGCGGATAGGGTTCGAAGCACGAACCAAGGAAGGGCGACGAGGGTGACGCTGAGGATACCGAGCGCGGTGAGGTACTCTACCAGAGAGAACGGATCTCCAGTATGTATTCCGAGAACCGTCATCGCGATTTCGTCCACACCACCGATAATCAAACCTACTCCTAAAGCGAGCACAGCTCTGCGGACCATTCTAGTAGCTAGAGTGAGACGGTCATTAACCAACGCCAATACCAACAACCCACCGAATACGAGCGCAAGTCCAACGACGCTATCCACGAACGGATGAAGCTCTTCGACCCGCCATCGCAGCGTGTACGCTTGGGATAACAACGTGTAAGCTCGTGATAATAAAGAGTAGATTTCGTTCACAGTAAGACCTCCACTGCACGAAGAAAGGACGCCCCGCAGTATAAGCTGGACCATATTGAAGTTCCACATCAAAAGCGGAAGATACGTAGCTCCCTATTCCACGTCATAGCGGCCGCTATGTAAACGGTCCGCCGCTGCAATCTGAGAGCTTTGTGCGCTATCGCGCGGAAGGCAGCGGATCGAACAAGGTAAGGGTCGCACCCTCCCCGATCCCGTATCGCTTCATAGTCCCCGCCGCAAACTCAATGACATACACACTGGGCTTATCAACGCTCCGTGGGAGCTGATTAAGGGGAGGCACATCGTGAAGGATGCCTACCACTTTCATGTCACGTCCTACAAAAACCATATCGAGGGGGATGTAGGTATTCTTCATCCAGAAGGAGTTCTGGCGCTCATCCGGAAATACAAAGATCATTCCCGCGTCCCGATCCAACGAACGGCGATACATCAGCCCCATGGCGCGCTCGGCGTCCGTTGCGCATACCTCAAGGCGAAAGGTCGGCGTCTCCGACCCCGCTGCGGTCACGAAACGCCCCTTAACCACAGGGAGTTTAGAGGACTGCGCGCAGGCGGAAACCACGCACACCGCCACACAACCAACCAGCGCTAATAAGCGAACAAACCTACCAGCAGAACGAATAGCCCCGATATATGCCATTAGGAGCGAAGTCCGAGAACCTTTTCGGTAAGCTCTGGAGCGACTGCAAAGAGGTCAGCTACGAGTCCGTAATCAGCGATCTCGAAGATCGGGGCGTCTGGGTCCTTGTTAATCGCCACGATGACCTTAGAATCCTTCATCCCGGCGAGGTGCTGTATCGCGCCGGAGATTCCAACGGAGATGTACAGATTCGGAGCAACCACCTTGCCGGTCTGTCCAACCTGCCAATCGTTCGGCGCATAACCAGAATCCACTGCGGCTCGTGATGCGCCAATAGCGGCCCCGAAGGCGTCGGCGAGTGGGAATACCACCTTTTCAAAGTTCTCGGCGGATCCGAGCGCCCGCCCTCCACTCACCACAACGGACGCGTCGGACAATTCAGGCCGATCAGCCTTTGAGATCTCATACCCAACGACCTCACCGAAACGTGGCTGTTCATGAAGCTCAGGATCTCCGGCAAGCGAGAGCTCAGAACACTCTGAACCACCCCCTTCCTGCAGCGCGGGGGCGAACGCGGTTGAGCGCACGGTAACGACACGGTGCGGCACCGAAAGCTCCACCTCTGCGATGATGTTTCCGGCATACATCGGCCGTCTGACCGACCCATCTCCATTCACACCTATGATATCTGAGGCCTGGGCGGCGTCGAGGAGGACGGCCACCCGAGGGAGCACATCCTTTCCGGTACTGCTCGCGAGCGCAACCACTGTCGAAGCAGATGTCTCTCTAGCTGCGAGCGCAATCGCCCGAGCATAAGGCTCGGCGCGATATCTTTGGAAAAGTGCATCCTCGGAATAGCGAGCGGACGAGAGCCCATAACTGAGCATCTCCTGAGCTGCGGACTGCGCTCCAGGCCCGAGCGCGATACCCACTATCGTATCCGCCTTCCATGGCCCCTTGAGCTCTCGAGCCGCTGTGAGCGCGCTCAGTGTGCCTTTAAGAACCTTTCCGTCGACGTGTTGAATGTAGAGAAGAATTGATGTCATCGTTAGGTACCTCTAGAGAACCTTAGCTTCGTTTTGAAGAGCTTCGACAAGCTCCTGAACGCTCGACACCTTACGTCCCGCTTTGCGCGCGCTCGGAGTAGATAGTCCCCTCACCCTCACCTTCACATCAGCCGAGACCCCTAGCGAATCGAGGGTAATCACCTCGAAAGGCTTCTTTTTCGCCTTCATCAGATTCGGCAGCGCCGCATATCGTGGCTCGTTCAATCGGAGATCCGTGGACACAACGCATGGAAGGGGTACTTTGATAGTTTCAAGCCCCCCATCTACCTCTCGGGTCACGGTCGCCGCCCCACCCTCAACGACTACCTTTGAGGCGAAGCACGCTTGCGGAAGATTGAGTCGAGCCGCAACGAGCTGCGCGGTCTGATTCGCATCTGAGTCGATGGCCTGCTTACCGAGCATAATCATCGAGTAGTCCCCCTTCTTGAACACCTCAGCGATAGCCCGTGAGGCGAGGTCGGAATCGGCCGGGCCATCATGCTTGATCAAAATAGCCGAATCCGCACCCATCGCGAGGGCATACTCAAGTCGGGCCCGGACCTCCTCTGGACCTATGCTCACGAGCACGATCTCGGTGACGACCCCCTTCTCTTTCAGGCGAATCGCCTCTTCCACGGCGATCTCGTCGAAGGTGTTGAGGATCCACTTTATCCCGTCAGTTTGAATACCGGAACCATCGGGAAGGAGCTTTAGTTTGATCTGCCAATCTGGCACACGCTTAACAGGAACAAGTATTTTCATAGCGTTAACATTACCCCAACCATTGGGCGTCCCACCAGTGATTTATATGGTTGGATGCGAAGACCTCGGATTAGTTGCGTAGGAGTGATCGCCTTTTGTCGAGTAAAGGTTACGAGGGGTACATTCGCAATATATTGAATCGCTCATATACATTATCCTTTCCCTTATGTTGTCCTCATGGCCCCGAGCTAGCTCGGCAGGGTTTATGCTCGAGAAAAAAACACAGACCCTGCCGCGCCCTTTATTGCTACGCACTTCCTCTTCGCTACTCAAAAAAAATTGCCGCCTCCGGCTCTACTGCGGGGTATGCGGGGTATAGCGGGGTACGGTTCTTATGAACCGGCAGCGGGGTATCGCCGATCCCTTATCATCGGCGAATAGGTGCGGGTTGTGGTCGGTGTTAACAACATCAAGCCAAAAATAATGAATCGTCGCTTCAACCCTGAGTTCGGACAGTAAATAGGACGGACGGTCGGACGAATTGACTCCGAGCAAGAAGATTAGGGACAAAGCGAGCCTGTTGCCGAAGTCTAAACTGCTTGAGGCTTTTAGTTATGTGATAAATCACTGGGGTGGGCTCACCGTGTATCTTGAGCACGGCATAGTGCCGATCAGTAACGTGGTCATTGAGCAGCAGATCCGTAACCTGAAGTTAAGGGCGCTTACCCATAGTTCAACTACTTACAAAAAAGCGATCGATGTTCCTAGCTATCTAGGATGCAGGTACGGTGACTTTTAGTCTATAGCTGTGGTGACCTCTTGCAGTTGTGTTATTTTCTTCACTTAGGTCGGTGCAAACCAACCGATTTGTTTCAGCCCAACTAATGATCGCCTGGTGGGCTGCTGAGCACATGCATCGATCTGCATAAGTCTCATTCTCAAATAGTATGACTCCTCCTGGTTTAATCGCTTGAAGAATATTACTGAGAGCTTTAATTTTTAAATCCTCATTTAATGTCGGCAAGACCGCGTTGCAGATAATTATGTCGCTTCCTGCTTGACAACCTTCAGTTAGGTTCTGCTCAGAAAAGCGAGTGCGACCAGCCCAACTATCGTTTGGAACACAAAAATGAGCGCTAATATTATTAAAACATTCCGTTGATAAATCGCGCCCTAAAACCTCATCCAATCTAGAACGTTGAACTGGCATGATCTTATTACCAGGTTCAGGTAGTAGAAGGTCTGTTCCATGATACTCAATACGCCCTTCGTTAATAGAATTATCTTTTCTCAAGTAGGCAGCTAATGCAAATAGGTCCTCACCATGGTAACAACCTGGGATCCATATTTTTACTCGCTCGTTCGTTGGATAACTTCTTATATGTTCTTTAACCGCCTCAGCTTGATCAAGATGGGCAAACCACTTTAGCGCATTAATCCATGGCTTGAGGAGTTTAATGGGGTTATTGGGGTACCGAAATTCAAATGCCGTAGCAAAAAGAAGAACATTGTCGATAAAAACATCAAAGCCCCACATATTGCTTTGTGCAACATTCCTGGCTGTACCTATCATATTGTGGCCTGACCTCTTGTGTGTCGCCATGAGACTTTGTCTATCATCTGGGTAAGGGGTATCACCATCCGCTAGTGCTATCCGAATCGCCGTTTCAATGACTCGATCGTCTGTCGGCCACTCACAACTAAGTTCTCCGAAGTGCGCTCCGTTTTTGCCTAAATTACAACATGTTCCAAACCTTGCAGATGTCCAGATCATAGCTTCAAGATCAGACCTGTGAATAGTATCTGATGGCGATGGATTAAGGCCATCAAGTGACTGTTTGACTTGAGCAATTACAAAATTGACTGCTCTTTCATCCCCTACCCATGAGGGCTTCTGGCCCTGGGGTGTCTGGTATTTTTGAGTGATGAATTCTCTGATTGCCGCGTCCTGCTGTAAACTTGACAATGATAATACTTCTTGACTCTGGTCAAAGCCCCCCCGTTTTCTATCCGCTTCTTTTCTACGGTCGTGATTGAGCATATGTTTGATTACCTACAACTACCTCGTGATGGTTAACGTCAGTGCGTGCGGGGGCGCCTAGCAGGGTGGTGAAAAATGGTTCCGTCGTGAGCATTTTGACAGTTTTGACGAAACGAGGCGGAGACGACGAAAAAACCGGAGGCGCATCCACTGAGATACGTTGAAGATTTTTTCGGCGGCTCCAACGAAGTTGCAGTCAAACTATCGAAATGCGCAACAGGAAATCATTTTTCACCACCCTGCTAGTCCTCCGCAACGCACCTTTGTGTACGCCCCGCATGGGCGTGAGCTTGAAGGTGAAAGTCCTTTACGGATGAATCACCCTCTAACTTGATAACTGTAAGAGGTTACCATGAAGGGAAACCGTTAGTCGAAGGCAATTGCGTCGTGGTGACACGGGGTGAGAAGGAAGCCGGATTGTTGTCGGGAAGAAACTCCGATGGCAGGACAAAGATGCCGGGTCAGGGATACGGAGGTCATAGAAGGCGTGGCGTGGCTTTGGCGGTCAGGCGGTACGAGATTACGGCTCTTTGGGGGGCGGAGTTAGTATAAAAGCCGGATTTGAG
>JBDLRS010000117.1:0-24828 GCA_039799965.1 Pseudomonadota bacterium | reverse complement strand
GGGCTATGACCGCCCGTAAGGATCGCCAACCTTGATGAGGAATTTTATTTCACCCAGGTCGGCCAACCTTACGGGCAGTCAGAGACTGCCCCTCCATGGCCGCAACTACATCGTCGATCTGGCGATACACGGTGTTGTCGCCGGTGAGAATCCGCATCTAAACACCGACAAAGGTCATCGGCGACAACAACACGAAAGGAGAACACGATGTGAATTAGATGTGCGTAACTCCAACCGCTACGATGGCTCTTTATCGTACGGCATCGTATCCACCAGGAATACCACCTTTCGAGTAGACGACCTGATAGAGCTGCACCATCCGGGCGGTAAAGAGCGCCTCGCACCCGTGTAAGTAATAGAGCCACATCCTTCGGAACTCATCGCCATACTTCGCTCGCAGAGATGGCCATGCGGCTTCGAAATTCAACGCCCACGCTCGCAGGGTGGTCGCGTAATCGGCCGAGAAGTTATGAAGATCCTCCACGACAAGGTTTCCGCGAGCCGGGTCTATGATGGAGGGGAATGAGGGGATCCACCCATTAGGAAAGATCCGATGCTGCAACCACATGATGAACTGATCGAGCGCCGCGTTTGATCGCAACGAGAAGGTCTCGGCTGAGATAACCTGCAAGGCAAAGAGCCCCCGCTCCTTCAGACACCGCTCAACCATGGCGAAAAAGGTGGGGATGTTCTTGCGTCCGACCGCCTCGATCATCTCGATAGAGACGACCCGATCAAAGGATCCGGAGAAGGTCTGATAGTCCTGAATGAGGATCTCCACCGGAAGCCCCTGACAACGCTCTCGAGCCAATGCCGCTTGCTCCTTGGATACCGTCAGACCAACAACCGATACGCCATAATTTTTCGCCGCGTGATAGGCAAAATTAGCCCATCCACATCCGATATCGAGCACTCGCATACCTGGCTTCAACTTTAATTTTTTGCAGAGGAGATCAATCTTGTTCATCTGCGCTTCATCGAGGTTGCGAGCGTCTCTCCAATATCCACACGTATAACTCATCGAGCTCGCATCGAGCATCTTCGAGAAGAGGTCATTTCCGAGGTCGTAGTGTTTCTCTCCAACCTCAAACGCTCGCCTTCCAACCTGAAGGTTCATCACTCGATCCTTGATGAGCGAGGCGATAAGACGTGGGCTGAACTTGCGCAAGGGCACCGGGATACGGCTGTCCCCCGTGACGAGCTGGTAAAGAAGTTGAAAGAGGTCATTAGTCTCCCACTCTCCCCGCATATAGGACTCACCGAGTTCGTACAGCCCCCCACGGGTCGCAGCCTCGATAACTTTCGGGCATACATCAACAGCTTCGGTCACGATATCGGTGTCGGATGAAAGGTTTTCAGCGAGCTGCATGAGAATGTCCTCCTAAGAGCACCACCTATGTGTAAGGGGATCAACCCCTCGCTTTCTGTAAAAGAGAGAGGAGCCCGAGACGGGCCTTGTGGATGATATTCTGTTTGGACCTAATAGTACACGAGCTCGTGGGCTCTGGTCGCGTATACACGTTGGCATGTGCCTTAAAGTAAAGGCTCCTCGCCTGGCCATGAATTCGTGGCATGGTCAGCAAAGAGGTAATAGGAAATTTCCGAAGCGTTGTCAGCACTTGGCGTCGTGAAAGGGGTCGCCCTTCCCCGCGCAGCTTTGCCCCGAAGACCTTCTCCCCCTCTTTGTGCAGATCAACCCGAATGGAGAGAGCCTCTCCTTCCGACTCCAGAGCGACCTGGTAGGTCCCCTCCATGTTGAAAAACGGGGATACGAAGAAATCCTTTGAAAATCGCCATACCGTGGGCATCTCGGAGGGAGAACACACCAACGGATACAGATGAGTATCGCCAAAGGTGTTGTTGACCTGCGTAATCAGCCCCAGTACGCGATCGCTGGAATCAAAGCAGGCGAAGAAGCTCACCGGATTAAAAACATATCCGAAGTATCGCGGTGAGGTGACGAGGGTGATCCGCGCGGGCTTCTCATGACATCCCTGCTGTTCAAGCACGCGTTCGACCTTGTCCCGCAAGCTTCCCTCCCCTGCCAGATAATCCGCGGAGCGGACGCTGAAGATCGCTCTCTTATCGAGCGCCATAAGACGAGGAGCGATGGCGAGGGTCGCAAGCTCATCGACATCAAACGCGAAGCTAAACACCGGATAGGTAAAGGAGTGCTCTCGTGGAGATTTGCGCCAATGCGCTACAGTTCCCCACACCACACGCGACTTCATAGTGACATTCCTAGCTGCCGAGCTACCTCCAACGCTGAGATAACTCCGTCCTCATGGAAGCCGTAGCGCATATAGGCCCCACAGAAGTAGGTGTTACGCGTACCATTCAACTCCCGTAGAGCCCTTTGACTGATCGGAGATTGAGGTGTGTAGATCGGGTGAGTGTATTCCACCTCATAGAGCACCGATCGCGGATCGATATCTTCAAGAGCGTTCAACGTAACGAAATAATCCCGCTGAGCTTCGAGTCGCTGCAGCTTGTTCATGTAGTACGTTATCGCCACCGGGGAATCAACTCGCGAGTTCACACGCCGCCGGTAGTTCCACGCCGCCCAAAGCCTACGACGTGGCCCAAGAACGGTGGCGTCCGTGTGCAGAACCGTTCGGTTTTTGCTGTACCGCCAACTTCCAAGGGCGGCGTTCTCATCCGGACTCGGATCCGCAAGAAGCGTGAGCGCCTCATCGGCGTGGGTGGCGATTACGACAGCGTCATATCGCTCCGGTTCACCCCCTTGAAGCGCCACAACCACGCCCTTTTCATCACGAGAGATAGCTTGGGCCGGGGTTCCGATCCGTAGCTCTCCCTTAAAAGCACCTCGAAACGCCTTGAGGTACGCGTGACTTCCACCAACAACGGTTTGCCACTGCGGCCGCTTACTCATTTCCAACATTCCGTGATTCTGGAAGAAGGTAAAGAACGAGAGCGCGGGAAACTCCAGGGCATTTGAGTCGGGAGCTGACCAGATCGAGCCGATGAGGGGCGCTAAGTAATTTTCGAAAAAATAGTGGCTTGCGCCAACCGAACGAAGATAGTCACCAAGCGGTTGCTCGCCTAATCTTCCCTCTCGCAGATCCTTGAGCGCTCGCCGATTGAAGCGTTGCTGCTCAACTATCATCCCGAGGAATCTCGGATTGAGGAGATTTCCGGGCGCCAAGAGAAACTCCTTCACGGATGGCCCCATGTACTGCAAGCCAGTTCGCTCGCAGGAGAATCCGAACGACATATCCGAATCCTGACGAGCGACGCCGAGCTGATCAAGAAAGGTGTAAAAGTTGGTATAATTACGGGGATTGCACACGATAAACCCGGTATCCACCGAGAGCGCGGGATTACTCGGATCCTCAACAACTCTGGTGTTCGTGTGCCCTCCCAGATACTCGTTTCTCTCAAGCAGGGTAACCTTGTGGCGCCGTGAGAGAACATACGCCGCTGTAATGCCGGAGACCCCGCCACCCACTACGAGGATGTTTTTTGAAGGTTCGTTTACCACAACTGATTCACTATCTTTTCATAGACCGGTGCGGGAAGAAATTTTCCAAGCCCCACTATCCAGGAGAACGGAATGGGGAACGCGATGGTTCGTTTTCCACGCTCAATTCCGTTGCAAATTATCTTCGCCGCCCGTTCGGAAGAGACCAAAAAAGGCATATAAAAATCATTCTTGTCTGTGAGCGGCGTCTTCACAAATCCTGGATTGACGATAGAGATCGTAATCCCCTTAGGTTGGAGGTGAAACCGAATGCTCTCCAGGAAATGAATCAGAGCCGATTTGCTGGCTCCATACGCAGCGGCTCGAGGAAGCCCGCGATAGCCGGCGAGACTAGCCACAGGAGCGACGCGCCCTCCCCCCCGGAGCAACATTCGTGGGATGACAGCCTCCAAGCAGTGCAGCACTCCACCGAAGTTGAGTTGCATGATCGAGAGGTACTCCGCGCTATCGAACTGTTCTGGCTTTGAGAATAGGTGCGTTCCCGCGTTCGGAATTGCGACATCGATCGGCCCCATCTCTCTCTCGATCGAATCCACCATGACCTTCATCTCCTCAAGGTTAAGGACATCTCCCGGGAAGCTGCGGGCCTGGCCATTCGACGCCCCTATCTTATCAACGATGGCATCGAGCAGCTCCTTTCGGCGGGCGGTGATCGCCACTCGGGCTCCACGCCGAGCTAACTCATAAGCCAGCGCCTCACCTATTCCACTACTGGCGCCGGTCAGCCAGACGCACTTCCCTTTCAGGTCAATCTTTGTCACGAGCGGTGTCCTTGTTTTGAGGTCTTTCGTTCGACGAAGCATACCCCGTAGACTGGGGGTTAGGAAGCCATAGGGAGCTGCTATGAACGATACTCAACAAAAGTTTGTAAGGACGGTTTTGTGGTCAAGTGTGGGGTATTTCGCCGCGTGTGGACTCTCCGCGATATTTTACCCCGTATCCTGGCTACTCGTTTCGGGGCTGCCAACCACAGCCTTATCATCCGAACTTCAGGTCGCATTTAGCACCCTAGGCGCTTTTCTGATGGCCTTGGCGTTTGGGGCGGGCCTCGCCGCCTTTCATCCAGTAAAGCACCCTGGTGTTATCTTCGTCATTCTCGTCGGCAATATCCTTGATTTTAGCGTAACGCTTAAGGCCGTCGTGGCTCAGCAACTTCCGATCCTGAATGGAGGACTCTTTCTCGCGATTGCGATGACCTGGGCGGTTCTGCTCGGCGTCGTGTATCTGTATGTGAAGCGAGCTCACCCTACACCTTGAACGGCTCAATAGGACCGGTCGGTAGGAAGATGGTGAATCGAGCCCCCTCATCAGGTTGCGACGTAAGCTCGATCTGACCGTGATGGAGTTCCACGATTCGTTGAACGATAGCGAGACCGATTCCCAGCCCCTCCGAGCCCCGATCCGCGCCATTTCCACGCGAGAACATATTAAAGACCCGTCCCGAATCGCTTGGCGATATTCCAGGGCCGTTGTCTGAGACCGTTATCTGAGCGAACTCCCCGATACCTCGTTGCACTATCCCATCAAATGAGATCGAGATCTCAACCTTTTCACGGTGATTATACTTAATGGCGTTCATAAAGAGGTTCTGGAACACACGGCTCAAGAGGTCGGAGTTTCCCCAAACCACAGGAAGGTCGTGCATTTTCACCCCAACATCCTCGGAGTGGTCGATGTTGATGTCAGCCATAACCTCTCGCACAAGAGGAGTGAGTGGGGTCGGTGTGAACTTGGCTCCGCTAAAGCCGATCTTGGCGAACTCGTACATCGCCTGGACTACCCCCACCAGACGGCGAGTAGACTCGACGGAACGCCTTAGCAGGCCGGCCGTCCGATCATCGAAGTTCGAGGATTGCGTTTCCAAAATGTACTCTATTTTGAGAATCAATCCGGCGAGCGGAGCACGAATGTCATGGGCGATAGTCGCGCAGAAGTCGTCGAGTCGTCGATTTCGAGCCTCAAGCTTCTGGTTTGCCTCCGTCAGACGTGCTCGAATCTGAGTCATCTCCTCCTCAAGACGACGGATACGGAGCATGTCACGAATCGCATGCCCCATAGCATCCACCCATCCTGTCTCGCGAACCACATATCGCTTTTGAGCCTTCGCTATATTCCGGACGGTAACTGGATCACTACACTTGGACACTATCAACACGTCCGGCTCGTTGTTCCTGAGCCTGAGCTGCGCAAGAAGCTCCTGCGCCTGAACCTCAGGCATATCGTAGTCGAGCACGACGACGTCGAAATCCTGTTTCGTCACGGCAGACAGGTAATCATCAAGAGTGTGAGCCTCCACCACCTCAGACCGAGGAATAACCCTCGCTAGGTCGGCGACAGCCTCGTTCTCTTGAGGAGACGACCCGTGTAGAATGATAACTCGCTCTAAGGACCTTTCCGTAGTCACAGGAACACCTTCTCGAAATAGATAGTTATCTTACAGCTCACGCCAGACGAGCCGATACGGCTGGAGCGATAACACTCCACCGGAAGCGACGCGTGAGCGCTACACCGCTTTACGTAGGTAATTCTTCAATCGAATCAGAGCTCGAGAGCGAATCTGAGACGCTCGGGACTCCGTCACCCCAAGGATCTCCCCGATCTCTTTAAGATTTAACTCCTCATAGAAGTAAAGACTGATAACCAATCGCTCCTTCTCGGGAAGTCGATCCAACGCGCGAGCGATGACCCCTACCTTCTCATGTCCAAGAAGTCTATTGAGTGGATCTTGACCTTTGCTCGCAAGCCAGTCCTCGGCCTGGAACCGCTCCTCTCCGTGCCCGAAACCCAGCTCCTCAAAGCTCAACATCACGATGCTTCCGACCTCTCCTAGGAGGCTTTGAAGCTCATCAATCGATATACCGAGCTCCCTTGCGACCTCCTCATCCGACGCGGGTCGGCCAAGTCGTTGCTCGATACGATGGTACGCTTGCTCAATCTTGTGTGACTTGAAGCGGAGCGAGCGAGGCAACCAATCCTGCGACCGGAAGCTGTCAAGGATAGCGCCTCGGATACGGAATTGCGCGTAGGTACTGAAGTTGGTCTCATGCTTTGAATCGTATTTCTCAAGCGCGTCAACTAGTCCGATAATACCGGAGTTGAGCATCTCTTGAAGGTCGACATCCTTAGGAAGTCGTCCAGACAATCGGTGGACAACCTTCTTAACGAGGGGCAAATAGCTACGAATAAGCTCCTCACGCTCGAACTCGTCGACGTTTCTGTATGCTTCTACGGCTGAACGTTTAGGCTTGACCACCGTTTATCTCCTCATAGTTCGTCATTGCCCAGAGCGCGCCCCCAAAAACCGTTGCTATCCCGAATGACGCAGCCACGCAGTGATAGATGATTTTACTGGTTCGTACTCCTTCGCGAACGCCGCCGATACACAGAATGAAACATGCCGCTAAGATGGTCACGCAACAGAGGGTCTTTAAAAACACGAACCTCGGGGTTCGCGCAACCTTCTTCTTAGTAGCTTGCTTCTTCGCCATACGACGTCATCTCCAGAAGTTGTCGAAAGAAGAATTGCATCCCTCCCTTCACCGTCACCTCAGGTTTTTGATCAGCTACCTTGCGGGCGATGGCGGCGAGCGATAATGAAGCCTTACTCGACGGAAAATCCGCGGATAGAGCTTGCTGCCGCATCACACATTCTCGAACCATTCCGTCCGCCGGAACCCATCCGAGATAACGCACCTTAACCTTCAAAAACCTCTCTACCGTTCGGGTCAACTTTTTAAATGCCGCCGCCGCCTCAGTTTCATCAGCAACGTTATTCACCACTACCGAAAAATTCTTTTCACCGTACGTCGTGCTCAAAACCTTGATGAGCGCGTACGTATCGGTGAGAGATGTCGGCTCACCATTTATTACGCACACCACCTCGGCCGCCGCGCTGTTGAAGTACATAACGTCTGATCCGATTCCAGCCGGGGTGTCGATGAGAAGATAGTCATACCGGTGAGCGATCCTCTCTATCTCCTCCAACAGCAGCAATTTCTCTTCAGGTCGAAGCTCATGGAGCTCTTCAACACCGCTCGCGGCAGGGATTATGGAAATACCGCCCGGCCCCTCAAGGAGTATGTCGTCCAAACGCACCGACCCCTTTAGTACGTCGTGCAATGTTCCTTGCGGCTTTAGATTCAGGAGCACATCTACATTCGCCAATCCGAGATCCGCGTCGAGAACCAGGACGCAATAGCCCAACGAGGCTAGTGATATCGCTAAGTTAGTTGCAGTATGGGTCTTTCCAACCCCACCCTTTCCGCTCGTAATGCTCATCACTCGTGTTACTGAACGTGGGCCTTTACTAGCTGATTTCCGTTGCTTTTCCATTACCATCCGTGATCCAGGTCCGTGCTCCATGCCTCTATGCTCCTTGTTTTGATTCACATCTCCCCCGTTCTGACTCGCATATCTTTCTCGAACCAGCGTAACGCCCTCGGTTTTCTGCTAACTAGCTGTCTTTGTGCCTGCGTAGCTCTCAACCGTGTCGCATTCTCCTCTCCCGAATTACCCGAGCAGAACCCTTTTTAACAACCGTGCTAATCGTCCATGGTTATAACGCCCAGCGACTGCACCTTTGTATTAGGAGCTACCTCGTTGTGACTTATCACCGCGTATCCCGGCGCAAATCGATCGACAAAATTGAACACAGCGGGGCGAAGGTGCGCTGGCGCGAGGAGCACCGGAGTTTGTCCGATCTCACCAAACTTCTCAGAGGCGCGCGCGAGCTTGTTGATTATCATCTGCGCAAGACCGGGTTCCAACGCGAGGAACGACCCCTCGTCCGTTTGTTGGAGCGCCTCGCCCATCTCTCGCTCCAGACCAGCTGTCAGATTAACAAGGGGAAGAACACCATCCGGGGTCGTATATTTCGATGTGATCGCTCGTGAAAATTTACGACGCACGAACTCAGCCAGTTTCTCCGGACTCTTCACGGAGGGAGCCCAATCCGCCAACGTCTCCAAAACCGTTCGAAGATCCCGGATACTCACCTGCTCACGCAGAAGATTCGCCAACACCTGCTGGACCGCGCCAATAGACATAACTCCCGGAATAAGCTCCTCAACAACTTTCGGAGCTTGCTTTTGCATGTTGTCGACGAGGTGTTGAACTTCCTGACGACCAAGCAGCTCGTGCATATGGGATCGAACAAGCTCTGTGATATGTGTGGTCACAACGGTTGAAAGATCCACCACCGTGTAGCCAGCGAATTGCGCACGCTCCTTGTCGGCCTCCGCTATCCAGAGGGCGTCTAACCCGAAGGAGGGCTCCTTTGTTGGAATACCATTAACCGGATTGGAAACGTTACCCGGATCCATCGCGAGCATATAATGCGGCTTAAGAATACCGGAACCGATCACGGT
Organism: Pseudomonadota bacterium; assembly: GCA_039799965.1. GTDB lineage: Bacteria > Bdellovibrionota_C > UBA2361 > UBA2361 > OMII01 > OMII01. Next base: position 15,960 of record JBDLRS010000117.1, on the reverse strand, counting down.
GTTCTTCAACATGAAGCGATACTCATTCGATTTGATCCGAACATTATCGCGAATGTGAATCGGGGGAACGATGAACCCGTAATCGATCGCGAACTGACGACGAATGGAGCGAATTCGCTCAACAAGGTCACCGCCCTCAACAACCTGCACAAGCTCGTATCCAACCTCAAGTTCGAGGGTGTCGACCGCCAGCAGCGTTGTAACCTCCTCGGTGCTACCGGGTTTGGGACCCGCGTTTTCTGGTAACTTAGTCTTCTCCTCCGCCTCAGCTTTGAGTCGGACCTCCTCGGCGGTTTTCCGCTTCATGAAGCCGAGGACGCCGGTGCCGATCGCGAGAAGCATGAACGGAATAAACGGAAGTCCCGGAAGAACCGCCATCGCGAACGAAACACCTGAGGTCAAGAAGAGAGGCTTGGCGTTCTGTCCAAGTTGTCCAACAAGCTCGTTTCCGAGGTCCTCTCCCGAGGCGGCGCGAGCGACGATAAGACCGGCTGCGGCGGATATGATAATCGATGGCAATTGCGCGACGAGTCCCTCACCGATGGTCAGGATCGTGTAGGTTTGCGCGGCTTCCTTCCAATCCATCCCGGATTGAATGATACCGATAAGGAGTCCGCCGACGATGTTGATAGCCACAAGAAAAAGGGCCGCGACAGCGTCTCCCGCCACGAATTTCGCGGCTCCGTCCATTGCTCCGTAGAATTCAGCCTCCTGCGCGAGCTCTTTACGACGGGCTCGCGCCTCTTTATCGGTGATAAGACCTATGTTGAGATCGGAATCGACCGCCATCTGCTTACCTGGCATCGCGTCGAGGGTGAATCGAGCGGCAACCTCAGCAATACGGGACGAACCTTTGGTCAACACCTTGAGGTTCACCAGGTTGATACAGATGAACATCACGATTCCGATGATGTAGTTACCTCCAACCACGAATTGACCGAACGCCTGGATCACGTGGCCAGCGGCGTCCATACCGTTACTGCCGTTAAGCAGAATGAGCCGTGTCGAGGCGACGTTCATCGCGAGACGAAAGAGTGTCGTAACGAGAAGTACTGCTGGAAATGACGAGAACCGAAGCGGCTTTTCTACGTAGAGAGATGTGAAGAGAATAATCAATGAGAGGACGATGTTGAGCGCGATACACACATCAAGCACGGCGGTCGGAAGTGGAAATATCAATATGGCGAGAATTCCCACAATAGCCGCGGGAACCAGAAGGTGGTTGTATTTGGCTGATATCGGAGCTGTCACTGTCGCTACTGTTGCCATATCTTACAAACCTCTACGATGACGCTGTGCCACGAGATCGTGGTCTCTTGAGCCTGTATACGAACGCTAAGACCTCTGCGACCGCCTTGAATAGATCGCGAGGAATTTCACTACCAACTTCGGTGGATGCGTAGAGCGCCCGGGCCAGCGCCTTACGCTCCAAGATAGGAATGTTGTGCTCCTTCGCGATCTCTCTGATTCGCTGAGCGATGAAATCAGTTCCCTTGGCTACAACAATCGGCGCGGAGTGATTAGATCGATCGTATTTTAGGGCAACCGCGTAGTGCGTCGGGTTCGTAACGATAACATCCGCCTCAGGAACGGACTTCTTCAACTTCTGGGCGATACGCGCCATTCCCTTGGAGATCATCTTACGCCGCATCGCCTCGTCACCCTCGATCGACTTACGCTCCTCCTTGACCTCCTCCTTAGTCATCTTATTTTTCTTCAGCCACTGAAACTTGCCCCACACCCAATCAACAACCGCGAGAGCGACGAAGATGTACATGATCTTCCAAAAGACCGTAGTAACGGCGGAACCGGTCAGGGAGAGTACATCCCTGACCGATGAGTGCACCAGCCGGACCATCATCGGGGCGAATCCCTCAAGGGCCCAATACCCGATCGGTAGAACCACCGCTAACTTCACCACCGCCTTAACGGTATTTGCGACACCAGCAATCGAGAAGATCCGCTGAAGTCCCTTAAGTGGATTGACGAAGTCCCATCGGAGTTTGATCCACTTGTCCCGCTTGTTCCAATTTGTTTGGAGCATTACCGCGAGAACAGCGACGAAACTTACAAGGCCCGTGATGATCAAGAGATCCGGAAGTACCAACAGGATAAGTCGAATGAAACCACTCGTGAGGTCGTTTAGTTCAAAGGAGGGACGCTCACCAATCATCGTGAAAGACTTGGTGAAAACGTAGCGCATATCGTTGTAGAGGAGATTCCACGAGAGATTCAGCGCGAGAAATCCCGACGTGAGTACGAGGACATGCACGATATCAATCGACTGATATACGGATCCCTGTTTCCGAAGCTCACTGATCCGTCGATCGGTGGGCATCTCGGTTTTTTGTTCGGGCAAACTTTCGGAAGCCATGCGGCGCTATCTCAGGTACAAATCCGTTACAAACGCGAGACAGTTCGTCTTTTGACACACACTGCCCCACCGAGGGGATGGGCAAGAGATGTGCCACCAATGTGAAACGTAAATACGAGGACTTAGATGAGGCTGTGTGTCAGAGAACCGCCAGGCTTCGTTCAGGCTACTGGGGAGATGACGCTCGGCTCAATCCCTACCAAGGCCACGGCCGCACAACTGCCACGTGAACGTGCCCGAGCTCCCAATAGCAGCTCATCGTGGAATGGAGTGGGTGCCAACGAGCACAGAGGTAATGTAAGCCCTTGTTTTTGCCTATAACTAGCGCCTTTCCACGTGAACGTGCTCGTGCACGTAAACGTCGGGATAACACCGGGCCCTATCCACTCGATTTCACGAAGCCCCCCCAATTTAGGCCTAAGCATACATTTTCGGCGTCCGTGCACTGGCTACCACTCTATGTGCGCCGTACTCATCCCTAATTAACAACCGCGTTCAAAAGCGGCTCTAACCGCGTGTACTGTCGAGCGAGATAATGTCCCGCCTCTGGAAGTGCGAGTATGGAGAGACCAAGACCTACAGCCACGGTAAGCGGGAAACTGATGATAAAGATATTCACGGTCGGCACGGCCTTAGAGATGATCGCAAGCACGAAATTTGTCAGGAGGAGCGCGACGATAACGGGAGCCGCGATCATCACTCCGATATGAAAGATAGCCGCGCTTTGATCAATCAAGGTGCTTATACCTTGATCGCTAAGGATAAACGATCCTGGCCGAATCGTCCCCTCTAGTCCGGCAAGCTGGTACACCGCAACATGATGTCCACCTACGAGTAGGAAGATGACTATAGCGAGGTCCCCGTAGATTCGCGCAAGGTCGGGCAACGACGCTTGGGTAGTTGGATCGATGAGTTGCGCCCCATTCAAACCCATCGTGCCGCTCGCGAGATGACCCGCGGTTTGCGCGCCCGAAACGATCAGGATCGGAATCACTCCTATTACCGCGCCAAGGATCATCTCCGCCGACAGTTGCAAAACCATAGTAATCATATCACCAGGGACCGAGATGACCCCATCCATGCGAAACGCTGCGAAGGTCAAAACGATTGCGGCGGGGTATCGAAGTGCGATTCCGGCGATTCCTCCTCCGATACCGGGAGCGATCATAAGAAAGGTGACATGACGCATCAACAAAAGGATAAAGGTCCACCCCACATCGAGGCGTTGGAGCAAGAGCTGGGGAACCGCGTGTAGGGTCTCAGCATCCACGAGATGGATCCTCTCTCTTAGTTCGGGGCGATATTACCGATTTGGCTGTAAACGAAGATAGTGAAACCGGCTATCCGATTAACCATGAAGTGGCCAAACAGAACCATGCCGATAATCGCTGCTCCTATCTTAGGAATAAACGCGAGCGCTGGGTCATTAATCTGCGTGGCGGCCTGAAAGATACTGACCAGAAGCCCCGCTACCAATCCGAATCCCAAGATGGGGGCGCAGGTATAGAGCGCAGTCTCAATGCTAATTTGTCCTAAACGCAGGTAGTCATCGATATTCATAAGCGATCCTCCTCTATACTCGGTAGGTCTTTACAAGGGAGCTTATAATCAGATGCCACCCATCCACGATCACAAACAGCATAAGCTTGAGCGGTAGCGAGATTACAACTGGTGGGAGGGTAATCATGCTCATGGACGTAAGTACTGATGAGACCACCATGTCGAGCACAAGAAACGGCAACGCGATCAGGAACCCGATCTGAAACGCGGCGTTCAACTCGCTCAGAACGAACCCTGGAACGGCGACAAAGAACGGAACATCCGCTGGATCCTTTGGCTGCTCAGATCGTGTAATTTGAAGAAATAGTGCGAGGTCTTTCTCCCGAGAATGCTTGACGAGAAAGTCCTTCAGAGGAGCTAACGACTTCGTGATAGCTTCTTCTTGCGCCATCTGACCCTCAAGGTAGGGCTTGATTCCGGCGTTGTAGCTCTTCTCAAAAACTGGTCCCATGATAGCCATCGTTAAGAAGAGCGCCAGCCCAGTGATGACGGTGTTGGGGGGAAGTGACGCTGTGCCGAGCGCTGTTCGAGTCATTCCGAGCACAACCGCGATGCGAGTAAAGCAGGTCATGCATAGGATCATCGCCGGAGCGAATGAGAGCACCGTAAGCAGGAGTACTATTTTAAGGCTACTAGCGACACTTCCTCCCCCGGCAAGCTCGCTTCCACCCACATTGATGGAGAGATCCGGCAAAGCAGCTTGTTGAGCCATAGCCTCAGTCGATGCCATGATAGTTATGGCGACAAGGGCCACTATGTGAAGAATGGTGATGATAAGCCTACACATTGTATTCACCCACCTCGCAACAAGCGGAGGATAGGGTCTCCTCAAATACCTCATCGCCCCGAGACTGGAGCGGTACGAACCGAGGACTCTCCGATCCAGTCGTCATCACGAACTCCCTGCCATCGAGCTTAACCAAGACGAGTGAGCTCTTAGAAGATATTTGGAGTCGCTCAACCACCTGCATTCTTCGTTGAGATGACAAGGAACGAGGAAGGACATATCGCTTGTAGATATGCACTCCAGCTCCGAGAAGTCCCAAACAGAGGAAGAGTCCACCGACCATACGAAGCGCGGAACTCTGGGCGTTGAAGGAGTCAACACTTGGACCGTTTTGGGAGGCTGAAGCGGTCCAGTCGCGCGTCTGAGAATCCTCAGCGCGCGACTCGACCTGCGGAGTGAGCATACTGAGTGCCATAAAGAGAGTAACCACACACCACCAACACATCGTCTTCATGACACCCACCACGTTCGTTACGCCATCCCCTCAACTCGCTCTTCTGGCGATATGATATCCGTGAGTCGCACACCGAATTTCTCGTTGACGATCACGGCCTCGCCTCGAGCCACCGGCTTGCCATTAATGAAGATATCAAGGGGCTCGCCAGCGAGCTTCTCAAGCTCCACAACGGATCCCGCTCCCATTTGGAGAAGATCGTTAATGGTCATGCGAGCACGACCAACCTCTACTGAAACCTGAAGCGAGACGTCCATCAGGAAATCAAGCGTCCTTGAGTTCTGCTTCTTGGGAGCCGCGGCTTGTGCGGGAGAGGCACCAGTAGCTATCCCGGCTGCCGTGGCGGCGTCAGCGACCTCGCCAGCGGCGGCGGCAACACCTTCCAGTCCTTGTTCGATCTCATTATCTGCCATGGCGAATCATCTCCTCTTTGTTTCGAATGTTAACCAGATCCAGCTTGGGAATGGCTCGAGTTATTCGAACCGCCCTATTCCCATGTAGCGAGCCTATGTGTCCGTACAGCTTCGGGGTGCCCTCAACCATGATACGAGCCTCCTCATTCGGCATCGTCTCAAGGTTCATAACGTCCCCAACTTCTAGATTCAATAAATCTTTCAGCTTCACCGTTCCCCGAGCAAGTTGCACACTGACCTCGCAAACGGTCTCCTGAATATTCGTCTGCATTCGGCGGGATAACGCGCTGTCTACCTCAAGGCGGGTGCTCTGCACTGAAGTAGAGAGCTTCGCCTTAATCGGCTCAAGGGTAGAGTAAGGAATACAAATGGAGAGGGTCGTACACTCCTGCTCGAACTCCACCTCGATAGTAACAACGACAACGACGTCCGAGGGGGGCGCGATGGTAACAGCGAATGGATTAAACTCGGAGCGAAGGAACTGAAATTCAACGGGGTGAACCGGGTTCCACGCCTCATTCAATACCTCTATGGCGAGACCCACAACTTTCCCGATCAAGGAGGTCTCAATAGCGGTATACTCCCGTCCCTCAACCTTAACACGGGTCGTGCCACGGCCACCGAAGAGACCATCTATCACGCTGAACACGAGTGGGGCTGAGACCACGAGCAACGCCTGTCCCGGCAAAGGAGCCATCTTTATGATATGAAGGGATGATGGCAAAGGAAGCTTCTTGAGGAACGCTCCGAACTTCACCATCTCGATCTTCCCGACATTGGTGAAACAACTGCGCCCCAGGAACTTACCGAGAGCGGTACGGAACTGCCGTGAGAAGCGGTCGTGAATCATCTCCATGGTCGGCATACGACCACGAACGATCCGCTCCTGACTCGCGAGATCAAACTTCTTCACATTGTGAGAGGTCACCTGGGCCTCAACAGTCCCCTCCTCAATCTCTCCCTCGGAAAGTCCTTTGAGTAGCGTATTGATCTCTTCCTGGCTAAGAACCTCGCTCATACTGACCCTATTGAATCACGAACTGAGTAAAATAGATCCGACGAACCTCTTCCTTGCGAAGTGCCGCATTGATAACCGAACGGATCTCCGCACGAAGTTTATCTTTACCCTTGGCGCCCTCAAGGTTTTCAGCGGTCATCTGCGTTAACATCGAGATAATTCCGTCCCGGATAGGAATCGCTCGGGTGTAGAACTTGCGAGGTACGTCTAGGGTCTCAAACTCGACCTGTACCTGCGCTCGAATGTATTTTCCACCCGACAGATTCACGAGGAATGTCTCAAGCGGAACGATCGCTCCGAGGGGCTCCTCCCCCTCTTCAAGCTCCTCCTCCGCGTCATCATGTCCCTCAGGACGGAGCTTATCCTCCGGTCCCATCTCCGGACTTACCTCGCTGACCTCCTTTGGTTCCTCTTTTAACAGGAAGTATCCCGCTGGGACGCCGACCGTGACGAGCAAGGCGATAACACCACCAGCGGCGATGAGAACTCGCTTGTTGCGATAGGGGGCCACGGGAGCTGCTGCCGCCGGTGCCTCTTGTTTCTCTTCCTCTGCCATCTCTCGACTACGTCCCTATAATTCGTATTCTTCCAACAACCTCGCCGGTAACGGGTGCAAGAATCTCAGACCCATCACACCCCTGTCGCACCACAAATCGAACCGCCCTGGTGCTTCCGAACGTTCGCTCGAATGTCTCACCCACGTAGCGCACAATTGCAGCCCGCTCTTCGGCTCTACCGCATACCAGGACATCAACTCGACCAACACTCGGTAGAGCTCGCGTAAGCTCCGCTGAAAGATTGGTGGGCGATATCCCATGTGCGCTGATCCCTTCCGCGCCCTTAAAGAGCGGAAGCTCAAGCTTAATGACGGATCCCCTCAGGGGGAGATCCGAAGCAAAGGTAGTGCCAGTCTGCGGAGGGTTCGTCGAAGGCACAGTAACCGTCGGCAAAGATTGGCGATTCGATGTTTTCTTGAGCCGATCCCACGGCGTCAAAACTAAGAAGAAACAGAGCAAGAGTGTCAAAAGATCGCCAAAGCTGATGAACCAGACCACCGAACCTGGTTGCCCCTCGGTTACATGAGAGCGCCTCGAATTAGAGTGGGAGGTTGTCATGATCCTCCCCCTCAAACGTAACGGTCAGAGCCCCCTCAGTGGCGTCAGCACCGCCAAGAACTAAATCAAGGGAGTCCGCTCCTACTCCACGCTCCTCGAAGAACCGCTCAAGGGCGGCGACCCGAGCTAAAGACTGCTCAACGGTAGTGAGAGGAGAGTCGATCTTTTGCATACTAACCGGAAGCGATATCGAGGCTCGCACGTCGTGCTCTCGTATCACGACCGCGACAGCCTCTAGCTGTGACGTATCCGCGCCGAGCTGTCCTAGCTCGTTGAAGTGTTGCGCTATCTTGAGACCACCGATGGAGGGTGCCTCTTGAGGTGCTGGCGATATCAAAGTTCTTGAATACTCGGGACGCGAGGCGCGTTGAAAAGCGCCCACGGTAAATACCAGGATGATCAAAAGCACCGCTACGTACTGCGTGTAAAACGCCTTGAGAATGCGTCTGTCACAAGTGATGGTGGCATGACCCTCTTGGCGCATCGTACGAACCTCTTAGTGGCTTGCAGCCGACATGGTTACAAAACTTTGGAGCCGTTGCTCCAACATGAGGGGATTCTCTAAACGCGCCACGCTCAGGAGCCCCTCAAGGGTAATATCCTTCGAGAACTCTCGCTCTTGCGCAACTATTCGTAATTTACCTGATATCGGAAAGAAAAAGAGGTTGGCCGCCACGGAACCGTAGAGGGTCGCGACAAGCGCCAGCGACATCGCGGGCCCTACGGCGCTCGCGTCCTGCAATGAGCCCAACATGTGGATCAGGCCGATCAGAGTTCCGATCAGACCCATCGCGGGGGCGAAGTTACCCATGGTTTCCCACACCTGCACCGATCGCCAGGATTGGTCATTTGATGTGCGCATCTCCCGTTGGAGGATACGGGAGATCTCCTCCGGAGGCTGTCCGTCGACAGTGAGTTCGAGACCGAGGCGCAGGAAAGGGTCCGCCACGCGACTCGCTTCACTTTCAAGGATGAGTACCCCCTGTTCCTTGACCCTTCGAGAGAGATCCACGAGATACGATATCCGATCCGTTGGGACCTCAGAGGGCAGAAAGAGCGCCAAGCGCACTGCTTGTCCGGCGTTTCGGATATCCTTTGTCGAAAACTGAATAAGCGTAGAGGCGAACGTGCCACCGAGGACTAACAGCACTCCCTCGACGCTCACAAAGGTGAGAGGGTTGCCACCGAACAGCGCTCCCAGCGCTACCAATCCGATAGAGATAGAGAGACCGATGATCAACGACGTATTCACGACAGGGGGATGCTCACCGATACGGGTAACTCGGGTAAACCTGTGACGCGACGAGGATAGCTCTTCCATGCTTTTTCCTACAAACGAAACGCTCCGGTTGGGATCCGTCCACGATGGACAGCCGCCGTGTCATAAAAAAGGCCACCCCCGGAGATTCCTACTCCTCGGGATATCCAATATTTTGGCACTTCCCAACGCTACGATGTTGAGATGACAGAGGACCTAAGGAAGGATGCGCCTATTTTTTCGGCCACTTACCTCGGTCCAGCTCTTTCCCTCGAGCTGTGAGAAAGGGATGACAGAACAGTATCTTACAGAGGATGCGTCAACACTTTGGCGATGAACCGACAGTGTGAGGCAAATTGCCGAGCAAAAAAGATACAGAACGGAGAGGTACGACACCGTCTTGGGGTCAAGGTCGGGAGCCCTTCCCTCTCCCGAACCAGCGACGATGACATTGAGCGTGGCACCCCAATCCTCAAGGGCGACAATGGCGTCAACCTGACCGTTACTCGCGGAGCCGTTAGGATAGGAATACCCAATGTGTCCTGAGTGCCTTCACTCCAGGGTGGTGGCACGTTTGGCCATTGCTCTGCGGAGGCGGAGATCGACTTGCAGCACACCACCAGCATGGCGATACAACACACCCATCGATTCATATGGCCTCCTCATCCCTTTGAGCCTTCACGTTACCATTAGTTAGGAATCCGGTTATAGGTGAGCTCTAACGAGATAAAATCTTTTCCACGCGCCGTGCGGTCCACCATCGTAATCTTGTACGAATCCGTTGATAGGATCTGTATGAGCGTTCGAGTTTCCTTCATCCGCCCTAACAGGGGGTCGTAGATCTCCCCCTTTAGCGCGAAGGTCTCGGTCTCTGGATTAAAGACCCCACGTGAGGTCGCTATCGAGGTGTTAAAGGAGTCCATCCATACGCTGGAATAGACTTGAGCTCCCGCATCATACCCGAGATATCCGAGGCCCTCGTAGCGTGGGCCCATCTCAAGGCTTTTGTACTTCTCCCGTACATAGCGGTAGCCGAGGACCCAACTCGCGCTCGAGCGAGCGGATGAGCGCTTGGGGTTGGCGTCCGGAGAGCTTCGAGAGAGAACATCAACGTTCCACTCCCCGACAAAGGTTGTCAGCACCTCATGAGATGCGCCCGGCTGATTCAATGCGGCGAACTGTTCAGGGGTGAGATTACGGGGCTTTACGCCAAGCATATCCTCAAGACTGCGAGGAGCGCACCCAGCGCACCACACCACAGCACTGAGAGCGATCAGGCGGAAGATCTCTCGATAGAGAGAAGCGGCGCGTGATGACACGATTGCACGAATACCAACACGCATACGACACCTACTTGGCGTTAAACTTCCAATGCCACGGCTCGTACACCAAGCTATGAGGATTTCCACGTGGAAAGCTCTCTGTAAAACCGAAACGACCCGCATGTTCCCGCAACCATGAATACGCTGGCGTACTTTCAAATATCTCCTCCGCTGGTGGGCAGCTCGGGGCAGTAATATCCACGGCCTCGCCTGTGTGATGCTCTGAATATCCAGGTGCGGCGAGCACCTTCAGAATGTCATCAATGGAGATCCCTTTGTTGAGTTTCGCGGCGAAGAGCTCCTTCTGATAGAGGTAGGACCGAAAACCGGAGAACGGAAGAAGCTCGATACCATCGCGATGGGCGGCCTTTCTTAGGGAAGCCAGCGCATTGGCTGCAGAATTCGTGAGCACAAGAGGGCGACCCGCCTCGTCTAATTGAGCTACTACCAGTTCAGACAAGGCGACCTCCTCGTATGAGGGGAGGCCCGTGCGCTCCGCGTAATCGAGTGGGATGTTTAATTCACGATGAAGCGCTAGAAGGAGCGGTGCGGTTACGGTCATGGCGACGGAGCCTCATAGAGCGGTCTACGGATGTCCCTTGAATTCTAGACCACCTCACCTCAAAAGGAAACGTGCCCAATGCCCTATTCGGACGTGAGGGTGCACGGATAAGTTTTTACTCTTCTACCCGCAAACCATCCTCGAACTTGAGGGTTTCCACCTTCCCCGTGCGACGGTCCTTTACTTTAACATCCACAATGTTTCGGTCGGTCGGCATCATGACCTTATTTCCCACGTTGAAGAGCGAACCTTCGCTGATAGGTCCAGCGGGCTTATTGTTATCGGAATCGATACCTCGTAAGACTAAAGCCAGGCGTCCATTGAGAGCCGCCAGTCGAACACGCATCGCGTCTCGAACCGAGAGCAAGAGGGTAACCGTAGAGGGAACCTCTCCCTCTTTCTCCTTACCTTCCACTCGCGCGCCCTCAGCTTTCTTATTAGCCGAGAGAACTTTTGCGTTCGGGGCGATAACATACGCCATCTGCATACCGAAGCCCTTCGTTACCCAGATGACATCGACTCGCGCGCCAGGCTGCGCCCACCCCTCCACACTGCTCGTAGCGTCAACGGAGATAGCGATAGCGCGATATCCTTTCGGAATACTCGCAGTGAGTGCATTTACAGGTTGAAGACTGGTAAGGAAATCGCGATGAAGCGGCTGCTCAGCCACTAACACACCTTTGCTGTAGAGTCCTTTAATCTCCTCGAAGTCGCGGATGATATCGACACCCACAACGATTTCAGGCTTTTTAACTCGACGAAACATCTTTGGGTCGAGTGTGGCGCCAGGCGGAACACTTTGTAGTGGAACGATAATGTCTATCATGCCATCGTCTACTGCGCTCCTTTGGACAGCCGTGACCGTGTGAGCCCTACTGGGCGCGCTTGAGAGGTGCAGCGCTGTAGCGACCACCACCACGAGCCCCACTCCGATGGCGCCAACGGTAACAAACTTCGTTGCCCCCGATCCTCCCCTTCGTTTATTGCGACCGTATGTACTGGTGATTGCCATAATCGTGTATTCCGCTTCTCCCAGTTCACGTCCGGAACCGCCTCGTTACCGAGTGCGCCTCCCCGTACGTGCGCGGGATTGCTCTATAGGAGTATCGGCACAATTTGCGAGAATACTTCAAGTTTTTTTATCTTTTGGACAAATCCCTCAAAGGACAACATTTTTCGAACGCTTACCTGAGGTGCAAGTAAGAGGCCCGATTCACGGCGAGTCGCTATTGGAGGAGCGTAGAAGCGCCAATTGACCGAGGAGGAAAACGAGCGCTAGTTCCACCCTCACAATCCGCTCACCCAAGCCGATCCTTTGAAAGCCCAGATCCTCAAAGGTCTGAACTTCGCCCTCACTCCATCCTCGCTCCGGACCAATCGCTATGACGGTCGCGGCGGCTCTGAGCCGCGGGGATTCGGCGCAAGTCAGGGAGCTTCCGCCAGGATGCGCCACTAGCTTAATAACTTCGCGACCTCCTCCCACACTCCGTGTAGCCTCGGTGAGCACCGGCAACTTCTGCTTCACGAAATGAGAGAACGCGCGGTGCACTACGATCTCAGGTCTCCGGCTGTCCCAAACCTGCTCCATCGCTTTAATGGTCTCCTCCTCGATCTGGTCCTCGTCGAGAGAGCGCGACTGAAGATAGCTTTTCTCTCCCTTCTCACTCCTCACAAAATGCAGCGAGGAAACACCGAACATGACAGCAGACTGAATGACCTTCTTGACCGTTTGTGGACGACTAACCCCAACGATCAATGAGAGGGGTAGAGGGTCTAACGCCGACTCAGCGAGAGTCAGGGCGATCGTGACCTCCCCTGAGGTGACAGAGATAACTTGTCCCTCCCCGCGCAATCCATCCATCACGGCGACCTGGAGGGACTCACCCTCCCGCACGCCATGCGTATCAATAGCGTAGCGAGCGCGCCGTCCCACAAGCACCGCTGTCGCTCCATCACGAACCTCATCTGGCAAAACAACGAGAGAATTCACACGCACACCTCCTCGTGCTGAACGAACGACCGGAGCATACAGACGGTCATCGCGACCATCATCCCGAAACCCGTCTATTTCGGATCTTTGTCCCTTCCCAAGACTGGAATCAACCATTTTTTATTTGTAGACTGCCCGGAACTATTCGTCAAAAGCTCTCGCGGAAATCGCTATGCCACACTCTCGAAACGCTACCGTTGACGCTCTCATCGCCCTTCGCGCGAGCTTTTCGGCCGATTCACCAGATCCAACGGCCGTCTCCGAATTCATCCAATCCTCTCTCGCTGCCCTCTTCCCTCAACTCTCGGGAGCCGCGAAGCTCGGACGCTCGGAGCTGGCCTCCCTTCTTAGCGCGATCGAAACCAGCCTCATAAGGCTCTGCAAACCTCTCATTACGAATGAGCGAGAGACGGCGGACCTTATCGACGCGTATATTGCGCACCTTCCGACCTTTCACACCGTGCTTTTAGAGGACGCCCGAGCGATCTACAAAGGAGACCCGGCGGCAAAGAGTCTAGACGAGGTAATTCTGGCATATCCCGGCTTCTTTGCCATCGCCGTGTATCGGGTCGCGCACTGGCTCCATCAAAAGAGGGTACCGGTCGTGCCTCGCATGATATCTGAGCACGCGCACCGTCTTACCGGGGTAGATATTCATCCGGGGGCGACTATCGGAGGGGCGTTCGTCATCGATCACGGCACGGGTATCGTCATCGGCGAAACAACCATCATTCATGACAACGTTAAGATCTATCAAGGCGTCACGTTAGGCGCGCTGAGTGTTGATAAGTCGATGGCCGGCACACAACGTCATCCGACTATCGAGCGCGATGTCGTTATTTACGCCAACGCGACGATCCTTGGAGGTAAAACGGTGATCGGCGCCGGAAGCGTTGTCGGCGGAAACGTATGGATTACGGAGAGCGTGGCTCCAGGCTCTCGCGTGTATCACAGGCCCTCGTAGAGGCCACGATACGCTCTTTGGGTCCCGCTCAAAGAGCTGCTTTCCCTTTTCCGATCCAAAACGAAGCGGTTTAAGCCAAGGGCACGTTCATAACATCTCCCCTTTGCAAAGCACTATTAATCGAGATCGATCCGGGTGAACGCTCCGCACATACCGAAGGGTTTTTTCCTAACAGCATGAAAAAACTCTCGATCCCCCAAATCGGTGCCCATTTTTTTGCCCCCTCTGTTTGACTTCATGGGTATGGGGTTGTTACTGTGGAGAAAGGTCGAACGTTTATAGGTCACACATGGGGCTTCGGCAGAGAAAGTCGCTACAACGATGCCAAACACCAGAGGGCGAACAGCCCGAGCGAAAGTCCTCTTCCCAATCTTCCAGAAAGTCATCAAAAGCTACGGCGCGCGCTAACCCCAACATAAAGTTGGTGAGTGACGATGAGCGACTTGAGCAGTTCCTCGATCCTTCGTTCGATTTCCAGGCCAATGCGATACCCGCACCTGCACAACCAGGTGATTCTCCATCACGGGTTGAAGTCGCCGTGCAAACGCTCGGTAAGCTTGAGTCAGAGGTTATCGCGGCGCTCTTTCCGTCAAACGGCGAACCCCCCGCTACCCTGGAGGAGATCTCCAAGGATCTGGGAATGACGGTAGCGGAAGTTCAGAACATCGCCGATGAGGCGCTCCGTGGACTCCGTGGAGTTCGAACCAGCGCTCAGCGAATCAGCAAAGCGTGGAACTGATCCCCCTCTAGCCCGATAAGGACCTCGATTAATTATCCTTGATTCGGCGGTTCAGGAGAGCGAAAATGGTGCAGGTGGCTAAAAGCACCAAGCATTTTGAACTTTTCGAAAGGCGCAACCCTGGCACCGTCAGGGTGAGCGTTCGACTGAGCTCACGTCAAAGTCACCGAAAATTCAAAAGCCGCCGTGATTTTTGCTAGATGCGCCGTCTCGGGACCGCAACTGCTGAATGTAGGATACTCATCTGCAATGCTAAGTAAGCCAAAACACCTGTCGCTATTCCTGCTAATTACCTGCACGTCACTATATGCTGCGACACAGGCACTATGCGAGCCACTTAAGATCGGCATTCCGCTCCCGTTTACTGGAGCCAATGCAGCACCTGCTCAAGATATTCGCCGCGGCTTTGAGCTTGGTAGAGAGATCCTTGGACTCACCGATGCTGCCCTTATTTTTGAAGACGATGGTTGTGACGGAGCAAAAAGCATCACCGCCACTAAAAAACTGATCGATATCACCAAAGTCGATGTGATCTCAGGAATATATTGCAACAACGCCCTGCTCCCAGTAGCGTCGATTCTTAACCGAGCAGATATCCCGGTCCTCACAGTTGGCGCAACCACTGGGGATCAGGTTGGAATCGGCAAAAAGATCTTTCGCATATTTCCAGCGGACCAGGATGCTCTTGAGCCAATTATTCCTGAGATGGTCAAGCACGGGCCGCGCCTGTGTGTAATGACTGAAACTGAGGCCTACACAACTCTTATCGAACGAGCAGTCGACCTTAAGTGGCAACGTGCTGGCATGTTGAAAGGTCGCGGATCGAGGGAAACCTCCAACTTTACAATTGCCAAGGAGAGTATCAACTCCGGTGAGAGAGACTTTAGAAGCGCACTTTTTAGACTAAAGAAACGGGGCTGCGATTCAATCCTGTTAAATGTAGCCGGAGATGATGGGTTTATCGCATCGTATCGTCAGCTTCGGACGATCGACCAAGAGATGCCAGTCTTTGGCCTCTATTTCCCCGGATCTTCAAATGTTCAAAAAGCGTTTACCGATGGTCTACTCCGGGTTACCTATGCTGACCTTGCGACTAGCAATAGCTTGGCGACTACTCTAGGAAAGGAATTTATCAAACGCTACAGGGAGCGTTATGGTGAATTTATGGTGAGTCAACCGATTGCGCTGCTTGCATTCGAAGCTCTCAGGCTTATCGCTGAAGCTAATAAACAGCGAATGCCGCTGGATCAGTTTTTGCGCATGGGGCCGATTAATGATGGAGCTATCATTAAATACCATTTCGATAGTGATGGAGCCGTTCAGGGAATAGCATTTGACCTGTTTACATTAAACCTAAATTCGGCAGTTAAGCAGGATGAAAATGGTGAAGGTGGCTAAAAGCAC
>JBDLRS010000116.1:0-21911 GCA_039799965.1 Pseudomonadota bacterium | reverse complement strand
AGCGCGAAGCCTAAACTCCGCTAGCCCCTCTCGTCCTAACCGCCGTATATCATTGCATCGCATGCCATAACTATAGCACAGTTTCGTAATTATGTAAGGGTATTTATGAACTGAGGAGTATCACCCAGAGCGGGGACCTGCTCCACTACCAGGGGGGCTTCGCTTACAAGGACGGCAAGCCGGCTCGTGTCTTTCATCCCCGAGACGGGGATGACGAGCTCGCACCCTAATCCAAGAAATGCCGTATTCAGGCCGAACTGGAGGAAGTCGTTCGGCTTGAGCATGATAATATCGGTCCTCCCCACCGTGAGGGGCACTGGAGAGTCTGGGAAGAGTGCGCCAGCTAGTGGTGATGTCTGTATTTGTTGGAGGACCCGATGGCACTCGTCTAAATGAACTCTACTTTCCCTTGAAAACTGTCCCTTTCCAAAATGTGGCTGGGGTGTGCTATCGACTGGAGCATAATGTGCATGTGCCGCTGCTTGCACGAGCGCTTCCGCATCGGCTTTTGCAAGGATCTGTTCTTGCATCTCTGGTCCCAGAAGGCAGTAGCCGCGCTTCGAGAATTGCTCGCTAAGTGGAACGCAGTTACCGCCTGCTGACACTCCCAAGGTCATGCGTTCACCACGAGTATTGCGACTCATAATTTGATTCATCTTATAGATTCTCCCCTAAAAATGCTCAGTGCTCTCTACGCACCGGTCGCCGCAATCAGCATGGAGACGCTTTGTAGCTAGCCGCCGAGCCGTTCCTCCCTATTCATGGGTGCGGCGCGACGTGCCTCGTCTGCTCATCTTAACGAGGATACGGTACGGTAGTCAAAGCACCCAAATTGGAGCCGCCGAAAAAATCCTCAACGTATCTCAGTGGATACGCCTCCGGTTTTTTCGTCGTCTCCGCCTCGTTTCGTCAAAACTCTCACAATGCTCACGACGGAACCATTTTTCACTACCCTGCTAGCCCTTCAAGTTTTGCACCGCTTCGTCTCATACTCGTACCGCAAATATCAAAATACGATTCAGGTAGTTATGCGTGGCTATGCGTCACGACAGTACCCCCTCTGCATATCACGTATACGGTGGTCCATCTTTTCCCTGAAGCATTCCCGCTCTGTGGACGGATATAGGGGGGCGGAGACCACACAAGGGCAATCAGTCCTCCCGTAGGTTGCGAGGCGGTCAGTGGCAGAAACAAAACTCGGTCCCAAGTATTATGCCTCACCAGAGGCGGCAAAGGCTGATCAGCTCCCTCTCGGGGAGACAGGTGCGCTGAAGAGGGCGTTAGCTGAGCGTCGTCTTCAGATCGGCCCACA
The DNA here is from genome assembly GCA_039799965.1 of Pseudomonadota bacterium. Classification (GTDB taxonomy): domain Bacteria; phylum Bdellovibrionota_C; class UBA2361; order UBA2361; family OMII01; genus OMII01. The sequence goes on along the minus strand of JBDLRS010000116.1, from coordinate 20,599 downwards.
CGCACTCGACCACGTTCTCGAAGCACCAACAGCGCGGCAACAGGATCAGAGACAGGAGCAACAGCTGTACGCCTCAACGTGGGGATGCGCTGCGGGTTTTGTCGCGGCCCTCATTAAGGTTACTAATGCGGAGCGGGATGACTCACGGCGCAAGGCTCTTGAAGCGATACAAGCCGAGATGTTTGAGCTTCTCGCCAAGGAGAAGAAGAGAGACGCTCTCCGAAACTCCCCCTTCTTCAAGCAACTCGTCGCGATCCTTGGCCACGATACGGCGGAGTCGATCACCCAGAAACTTGAGGCGGCGGGCTCCAGCTCCGCTAGTGGTCTTCAGGCGAACCAAGCTGCGCTTGCGCAGGCGTCAAAGGATATCGCGGCGCTCCTTGATAAGAATCCAGCGATCCTTGGACTTCGAGTAGGGGGCCAGACCCTCGCCGGTGTGATTGAGAGCGAGATAAAGGGCGCAATAGGACGAATCCCACAGCCTTCTACAACCCTTTCACTTGTGAAGCCCGAGGAGTCGCTTGCGACGAGGGCTCACGAGCTTATAAAGGGCTTAGAGCGTGGAGATGAGCGATTGTCGCGACTGCAGAGCCTTCGCGACGAGCTCGGACCCCAGCAGTTCACCGCGATGGTGGACGCATATGACGCGAAGTACGGAATTCCACTTGTCGCGCACGTAGCAGCCCTCTCTTCCTCAAACCCGTCGCTCCAGACTGAGATATTGCGGAAAACCTCCACCCTCCTAACGCCGGAGCAACAGGGGCGCGTGATAGAATACGGCCGCGCCGAGTACGCGCAGACAATGGCGTTGCTCGATAAGCAACGCGAGGCCGCGAAGGACAACCTCAAGGATGTAACGAACGAAATTCGAGCCACCGAGAGAACCTTGGCAGCCTCGATAGGGAACCCCGAGCTAGCCAACCTCCCTGAAGGGGAAGTGAGAGGGAAGATCCTTGAGGATCTCGCGAAGAGATTCCCAGAGCTCTCAGGCAAGAGTTGGAAAGAGACCTACATTCGGCTCAAGGACGTCGTCGGACAGTCTGATCCAAAAGCCCTTGGCGACGCCCTTCGCTTCATTACTGGAGGGAAAGAGGTTCACGATCTGGAAGCGCTTCGCGACTATATCGCCCGCGCTACCCTGCAGATGCAGAAGCTGGCGGTTCTTGACCAGCAGGTCGACGCATTCACAAATATCCTCTCCACAAACGAGACAAGCGATGAAGCAAAACTTCGCAAACACTACACCACGGTATACGGCGAGAAGGCCACGACTCATGATGCCGCGTATGGGGCGCTCAAGTCCGTTGCTGATTCATTCATCGACAACCTTCACCGAAAGATAGCCGACACAGCCTTGGGAACAGAGGAGCGAGCGGCGCTCATTCGAGAGCGCGATGCCCTTGAGTTTTCATGCGTCAAAAAATTAGCGAGCGATGCCCTTCACGGTAGGGAGACCCCGGATCCCGACGCCGCAATCTCTGTCTTGAAAAATTTCGCCGTGGCCTACGCCGACACTCCGGCTCGACGAGGGGAGTCGTATCGAAGCGTTTGCGAGAAACTGGTCGCCTCAATCGAGAGCGCAAAAACCCTTCGCGAGGAGTGGCAGGAGATCGACGTTGCGCAGTTCGCAAACGTCGATCTCAAGAAGCCAAAGGGACGCGAGGTCATCTCCTGTATAGATGGTCGGCCGACCAAGATGGATGACATGCGACTCGCCCCGCGAGTCGCTGGGCTCGATACGAAACGAAGCTCCTCTGGGGACACGAGGGAGCAGTTACATAGATTTATCGCGAGTGGTACCACAGCCGCCAACAGTGGCAAGCCGGTTTCGCGGGCGACCCAGCTCGAGATTCTCCAGGCGCAACGCCAGGCCGCGCTCTCTACCGACTTTTTCGCCCAGATCCTTGAGGGATCTGGCGCGTATTCTCCCGCTCAGGCACCCCTTGCGCAGGTCGAGTCGAGTGGCGCGACATCGAAGGGCACGGCTTCCCTCGAGCGCATCGAAGGTGCCACGTCGACCCTTGATGAGGTAAGGGCCCAGCTTCAGAAGGAGCTGCTCTCTCTTGAGGGCGGTCCGCGTAATGAGTTTCTCTCGCGGGAGACGCAACACTCCCTTCGTGTGGGACTCTCACAAGGGACGTGCGATAAGCTCCAAGCCCTCAACGGCGCTGACGCCGTGGCAAAGGTCGTACGCGAGCTCGATCCTGTGCGAGACCTTACGGTGGATCGAGAGGTCCTCGACGCCGTTCGAAATGCCGTCCCTGCCGATACCGAGATCGGAAAAGCATGTGCGGCGATCTCACGCGGGTCGAGCCATGTAGAGAGCGAGTATGAAGCGATTAAGAGCAGACTGAACGCGGTTGAAGCTCTCCGGTTCGATCTACTGATCGCGCGTGAGACGGATGCCGTCGCCCAGAAGAGGCCCTCTGTTGTTGGCTCTCTAGTCGCTGATGTGCTCCAACTCGATCCAAATGATCTCTATACCGCCTCACACGAGGCCCGCGAACACGCAAGACTATCGCGCGTTGAGAGACTCCTTGGCGCGTTAACTGACGAGGAGCATCAGGCGTTCCTCCGATTCTTTGAGGCAACAACGCAACGCTCGCTCGGTCAAGGGTTGATCGCGACGTTGCCGGGTGACGGGGCTCGCTCCGAACTCCTGCTGAGGCTCGCTGGCTCTCGGTGCGCCACCTCTCGCGACCTCCAACGATTTTACTCGGAGCCCGTGCCCTCCGACCGCAGCGCACGGGTAGCGGCTCTCGCTCGGGCTTTGAGCTCCGATGCGCAACGTCCGGCGGTCAAGGCAGATGAGGTTCGCCAAACCGCTCACACCTACGGGTATCACTACGCCAACCTTCGCGAAGCGGCACGAGTCGCCATGGGGCAGGGCGATGTAGGGCTGGTCAGTGAGATAGCTGAGAAGATGCGAAGCATCGAGGCTCGGATGAGCGGCACCATAACTAAGACCGTTGCGCAGCTCGACGCGAGCTACGTCGCTCGCTCCGGACTTCGCGACCAACTTCAAGCGCTTCAAGAGGAGGTGTTTCAGGAGGAAGCAACTCGTAATGTTCCGGGGCGCCCGAACTTGAACGCGCTGGCGAAGGAGACCGCTGAGCTTCTTCGGGCTTCAGTCCCGAAAACAGATGCCGCCTTCAATCGAATTCGTCAGGCCAACCTCAGCGAGGAGGAGTCACTTTACCTGAGGGCACTGTACGGTCGGGAATCCAAACAGCCGTCACCGGAACTTGATCGCCGATCTCTTACCGGTATTCTCCAACGTGACCTCGAACCTCTGACCCGGCCAACGCCCGAAGAGCGCGAGCGACTCGCCTTACTTACCAAGGGAGGGGAGCAATCGCTCCGTGAATCGGACAAACGCACCCTCGCTATCGCCGAACGTGAGCAAAACGAGAAACGTCAGCTTGATGCACTTTCAAACCTTCGCGCTACAGGTCAGTACGAGAGGGCGAAGGAGCAGATCTCCTCCATGAAGCTTACCCCAGCGGCGCGGGAGTACCACAACGCCGTTGTGGCTGGCGACACCAAAAAGGCGGACGCAGCAGACCTCTCCCTTAGGGCCAAAAACGGTGATGTTAAGCCCCTCGAGGTCGCGTCCTTCCTTAAGGATAAGAGCCCCTCCGATCTCGAGAGGATAGCGAAGGACCATCCAACACTCGCCAAAGATATCGCCGCCGCTAACCCGTTCTTCACCGAGCAGCTCGTCGCACAGCTCATGAGCAAAGCCGCAGAGGAGCGGCAACGCGCGCTTGAGCAGTTGATGCTCAAGTCCCTGACCAGCCCGAATGACTTCGCCGCGTGGCTTGACATGCAGGGCTCTCGCGACGGGAAGCGTCAGATGCTTCGAAATCTTGAGGCGCTGATCGAGAAGCAGCCGAACGCGCCGAAATTCGTTGAGGGTGCGGAGTCGAAGATCGTTCAATACGTGCGAGCGCAAAGAACGGATTTCAGGGAGATAGACGCCCACCTGATCGGAAATATCATCTCCTCTCGTCTGGGAGAGGCTCAGTCGCTCACCCCGAGCGCGGTGAATGACCTTCTCAAATTGAGAGAGGAGGCGGTTCGCCGGATGAGCACGCTCGACGCGTTCGAGCAGCCGCGTCGAACGGTCTACAACGCGGCGCAGGAGAACCTTTCGGAGAAGCGCAGGTACCTCGCCGAAGCTCAGGCCGATCAGGATCGGCGGTGGGTGTCCGCTGGTAAGTACGACAACGTGATCGCGCTCTCAAAGGCGCGTATCGCCGAGCAGGACGCTCTCGTTCGCCCGATGACCGCGGGAATCCGAGACATCGAGACGAGCCGAGAGCTGGTGCGGTACGCGTTCGCCCTTATGGCGAAGGATGCAATCGCAAGGGCCGATAGAGGACTCCGTCCGGAGCTGACCGACAACGTGACAACCCTGCTCATGCAACGTGACCAGGCCATCCGGTACAAGGTGACCGATCAGAAGCGCGATGCTGAGTGGATCGCTGCTGTGAAATCAACCTCAGAGGCGATTCAAAGCTTCGATAAATGGAGTACGATCGGTCTCGGCACCGCCAAGGTCCTGACAACTATGGCTGCCGGTATCGTCTTTAGCCCAGCGGCGGGACTCATTGTCGCTACTGCTTGGAACGCTGGCGATAAGGTCTACCGAGGTGTCGTCGGCAAGGAGTCGGTGAAATCGTTGGCGAAATCACTCGCCTTTGAGTTGGCGATCGATACGGCCTTCGCCGCGCTCTCGGCGCTCAAGACAACGACGGTGACCCTTGCCGGAGGCAGTGCGGTGAAAGGCACGGCCGCTGAGGGGCTCAAGGTGACCAAGCGGGTTTGGGAATTTAGGCCATGGCAAAGCATTCTCAAGCCGCACTCAATCAAGGAGCTCTCAAAGTCAGGCGGGAATCTCATTCACTCCTCGATGGTAGTTGGAGTAACGAAGGAGCAGGCCAAGGAGACCTTCGGTAAGCACGTGGTCGTGCAAAAGATGGCCGAGAAGTACTTCCAGAAGCTCGCCGACATGATCCCCGATGAACTTATGCGTTCCCCGTGGGCGCAGGTACACATCGGTAGGACGTTCCGTGTTCCCACGCTCTCCCTTCCTCCCTCGTCTCCGACTCAACCGACACCATCGGTGGACACTAAGAGGCACGCTGAAGCGGGTGCTCGCGGTAAGCTCGCCGAGCAAAACCTCCATGGCTCGCTACCTGACAAGAGGCCCAAGAACGACGTCGACAAGGTCCCTGGCATAAAACAGGTGGCGAGAGAGGCGCCAGCTGTCGTTCCGGCGCCTCAAACTGTGACATCAGTGCCCGAGGTTACCTTTAAGAGTTATCCGGCACTCCTTCGAGAGATTGAGGCGAAGCTCCAGGCATCCTCGGATGCGGACGTTCAGCAGGCCATCAATAACTTGAAGGAGGCCATGTCTCGGCTCTCCCTATCAATATCAGAATGCGAGCAACGACTTCGCGATCTCCAAGAGGCGCTCAACAAGTGGACCCCATATCCAGAGCTCGCTGGCGCATTAGACAAGCTCCTTAGCGGCAGTAACCCGTTCTTGGCGTTCCTGGACGCTCCTTCGACACGGTTCCCAGTTGTGCCGCCTCCACCTGCACCACCCCCACCGCCCCAGGCGCCGCCACCACCACCGAAGGACCCCGAAAATCGTCCGGGATCGGGAGGTATGGGAATGCCTGGGCCCGCTCTTATGAAAGACCAGACACCACGTGGGCATCGAGCGGGGGATAGTGAGGTTGTTCTCCTGATTCCGCCCAGGGGCAACACTCAGTCTTTGGGAGTGAATGCGCTTTCCGACGACTTGATGCTCGCCGAACGCACTATAAGCGGAGCTCGCCATGTTTTTATGAGGGACGCGGAGGTGCAGTTAGTTAAAAATCCTCAGACCACTGGTCAAGGTCAACAAAACTCGACCTACGAACCCGTATCCTCCAATTCTCTGACCAGGGCACGTAAAGTCTCTCCCGAGTCAGGTGATAGAAAAGAAGAGGGGGGCGAGCACGAGATCCACGTTGCGCTCAAAGAGCGTGAGCCACGCGGTGCCATACAAGGCGAGAGGCGGGACGAGGCCCCTCGAATGATCGAGAAGGACGGCTCGCAACCTGAAGTTGCTCGAAAGCAGGAACGCCCGAAGGTGGAGGGGGGCCGAGAGGAGACGGTCGAGGCAACCCTCGCTCAGCAAGCGGCGCGTTCGGCTATCCCAACATTGAAGAGCGCTCGTACAGAAGGAAGCGAACAAGCGCCGGAGTCCAAGGCGTCATTTGAGGCTCGCAAGGGCGATCGCGACACTGCCAAAGCGGGATCAGAGGGCGTGCGTTGGTCTCAGCCCGAAAAACGGTCAATCCACGAAGCAAGCGTAGAGAGCTCGACACCTAACCCCCTTACAGCCAACAGCGTGAGCACTAGCCCCGTTTCCTCAGAGAGAGGATCCGTCTCACCTGTGACAGAATCGGGGCACCCGACTTCCGGCGCTAAGCAGCATGTATCACCGGTTCATGACGATGTCCTGGAGGAAATGGATGCGAGCGGTACTACCGCCTCGCCATCAAAGCGTGCTCGCAACCTTCGCAAGGGCGACGACGCTCGGATGCGTCAACTCCTCCTTCAGCAACTGATGGATCAACACACCACAAAGGCGCGCCGTGAGAAGATCCTCAAAGCTCTTATCGCGCTCGGTATCTCTGAGGTAGAGTACAGAAAGCTTCTCGTGAAACTCGGCGAGATGGATACGGCTCGTATCGCCGAGCAGGCGGCAGCGCGCACCAAGGTCGCTGAGCCGATGACGTTGACAGTCGATGCTCCAGCGATGAAAGAAGCCGAGAGCGCGACCCCGAGTCCAGTGACCAACCCTATCGTCCAGAGCAAAGCCCCGACCACAAGGGCCGCACTGTATAAACGCCTCAAAGAGGAGTCGGCAACCGTTCGAACGTAGGAGAGTTAGATCTAACCCGCATAACCTACTGTAAATAGGTGCTCGTCACCACCTTTTACCCTGCCCAGAACTCTCTTTTCAACTTATAAAATCGAGACGTTATCCCGATACATCAAAAAGGATACGAGGGAAGGGTATCTTGGACTACGAGGGAAGGGTATCTTGGACAAAGATCAAGACAACAACGTGAAGTCAGTTTCTGACTTCTGCATCCTTAATGGGCGCTCCGACGCGCGATTGAGCGATGTGGAGCGGCTCACCATGCTTGGAGGTAGCGGGCTCGATCGTCTTGTGCAACGACTCGCCAAGAGTCTTGAGTCTGTGACCCTCGATGCCTTCGCTCCGGGGCTTCAGCTCTCGGCGCTCCAACACCAGCATGAGCATCTCCTTGCGCTGAGAAAAAACGGCGCTCTTGCCGCGCTCTTTAGCGACGATGGGCGGGAGATATCGCCGGCGGTGGTTCCTATACACGGCTTTCCGGTCGGTGGCGTCTACGACCTTGAGTTTCATTCTACATTTCCAGGGGAATCATGGTTCCATGACCCGGAGTATGCGGCGCTCGTGCGAAATCAGGTGTCGTATGTTCGCCTCTGGGAGCACGATGAGCCTCGCCCCGACCGAAAGACCATCGTCGCCATCCACGGATGGACGATGGGGGACCAACGTGTAAACTCGCTCGCGTTTATGCCAGGGCTCTTCTTCTCGCTTGGGTGCAATGTGGCGATCGTGGAGCTGCCCTTCCACGGGCGGCGTCGGCCCGATTCTATCTCGAGCGAGGCGCCTCTCTTTCCAAGCGCGGACCCGATTCGAACCTGCGTGGCTATGGCGCACGCCGTGCACGACCTCCGAGTGCTGGCTCGATTTCTTAGGTCTCGCGGCCACAAAAATATCTCGTGCATGGGGATGAGCCTCGGCGCCTACGTCGGGCTCCTGTGGAGCTCGCTCGATAAGCTCTCACGGGCGGTCTTTATGGTTCCCCTTGTCTCGATGGGTGATATGGCGTGGGAGCTCGTTCGACTTAAACACCGAAATGACAAGGATATCCCACAAGGGATGACCAAGTCGTTCTTGCGCGATCTCTTCTTTGACCATTATCCTTTAGGGAGGCCCCCCGCGACCGCAGAGGACTCTATCTTGGTCGTCGGAGGGAGGGGTGATCACCTCGTGCCCCGCAACCAGATAACCCTTCTTCGCGAAAGGTGGCCGCAAGCCAAGATCGTGTGGGCAGATGGCGGCCATGGCGCGCCAGCCCACAAAGGGGAATGTTTTGATGCCGTTCGTTCGTTCTTATTACAAGGGGAATAAGATTCTATGTCACAAGGTTCTGATACACGTAACGATGGAAGTGTAGCGAAGGGTCTCTTCCTTGGAGAGATTCGCGACCACCACCTCTTTCCTTTCCCCACGATAAAGCCAGAGGAGCAAGAGACCCTCAAGATGGTGATCGAGTCGATCGATCGCTTTATGGGAACTAAGGAGAAAGAGTATCGTCAGTTTGACGAGGAGGGAGTTCAGCCCAACGAGTACGTTGATGAACTGAAAGCGCTCGGGCTCTTTTCACTCATCATCCCAAACGAATATGAGGGGCTGGGCCTTTCAAACTCAGGCTACTCCCGCGTTCTCCAGCAAACGAGCCGCTACGACGCATCGACCTCACTCACGATCGGTGCGCACAGCTCTATCGGATTGAAGGCGCTCCTTCTCTTTGGCACGAACGATCAGAAGGCAAAATACCTCCCAAAGCTCGCCACCGGTGAGATGATCGCTGCGTTCTGCCTCACCGAATCAGGCTCCGGTTCGGACGCCGCCTCGATTAAGACCCGCGCGACAAAAAACGCGGACGGTACCTGGACCCTAAACGGTGAGAAGATCTGGATCACCAACGGCGGAACCGCTGAGTTCTTCACCGTCTTCGCCGCGACCGACACCGATGACGGAAAGATCACCGCTTTTATCGTCGAACGCTCATTCGCAGGCGTCTCTTCTGGGCCTAAAGAGGACAAGATGGGGATCCGCGCCTCGTGCACTACGACGGTGCGCTTTGATAACGTCACCATTCCATCCGAGTGCGTTCTCGGAGAGGTTGGCAAGGGCTTCAAGGTCGCGATGGCGGTCCTCAACAACGGACGAACCGGTCTTGGCGGTGGCTGCGTCGGAGCGATGAAGCGCTTAATCGAGCACTCCGTCGCGCAAGCCACGCAGCGCAAGCAATTTGGTAAGAGTATCTCCGAGTTTCAGCTCATCAAAGAGAAGATCGGCATGATGACGACGCTCTGCTTCGCCTCTGAGAGCGTTGTGAGCGTTGTTGGTCATCTGATCGATTCCGACGTTGAGGACTTCTCGGTTGAAGCCGCGATGAGCAAGGTCTTTGTGTCAGAGGCGTTGTGGACCGTTGCCGACGAGGCGCTGCAGATCGCGGGTGGCAACGGATTCATGAAGGAGTACCCGTACGAGCGGGTGGTTCGCGATAGTCGCATCAACCGGATCTTTGAGGGGACGAACGAGATCTTGCGTCTCTTTATCGGTCTCTCCGGTATGAAGGACGCCGGCGAAGAGCTTAAAGATGTAGCTCGCGGATTGAGCGGCATCTTTAATCACCCGATTAAAGGGTTCGGCGTTCTCTCCGGTTACGCCTCAAAGAAGATCAGCCAGTACACCCCGATCGGTCGGCAGTCGCTCACGCGCGCTCACCCGGCTCTCGCTGAGCAGTCTCAAGCGCTTGAGGGATTAGTGAGCAAGCTCGCCGGGGCCGTTGAGTCTACGCTGCGGACGTACGGAAAAAACATCATCGGGAGCCAGCTCGTTACGAAGCGCCTCTCCGATTCCGCGATGGAGATCTTCGTGGCGATGTGCGTCATCGCGCGAGTGACCTCCATGCTTCAGGCTAAGGGTGTTGGGGCGTGTAAGGATGAGCTCAATATCGCCAAGGTCTTCGTCCACCACGTGACAACACGGGTCCATAGTCACCTCAAAGGGCTATCAGAGAACGCCGATAGAGAGCTTTGCTCGCTCGCGGATGCCGTGCTTGAGCAGGGATCGTATGGGTGGGATGTGCTGTAGGGAGAGCACTCGACGGACCGTTACGTTTTCTGAGGTTTCAATCTTTAGCACAAGTGGATTACGAGCGCGGGCCAGCCGGCACTGCTCTCGAAAAATCTTCCGCACCGAGGCTAATGCCCTTGCAGCCCCGCCCGTTTTTCCCTAGTTTCATGGGGTCGTAACTGAGGAGTTTCTTATGAAAAAGCTTTGGGGTGGTCGATTTTCTGATTCCGCGGACGCGTTCGCTGAGGCGTTTGGAGCCTCTATATCGTTCGACCAGATCTTTGCGCCGTATGATATCCAGGGGAGTATCGCGCATGCAACGATGCTGGGCGAGACCCGGATCATCTCCCTTGAGGAGTCGACGCAGATCGTTGATGGGCTTACAAAGGTTCGGGCTCGTTGGGAGCGGGGGGAGCTTGAGTTCCGCCTCTCTGACGAGGACATTCACATGAACATTGAGCGATACCTGACGGAGGAGATCGGGCCGGTCGCAGGCAAGCTCCATACCGCGCGGAGCCGAAACGACCAGGTCGCGACCGACTTCCACCTCTACATTCGCGCGCACATCGTATCCCTGGCGTCTGCCATCGACGAGGCTCAAAAGGTATTGATCGAGAAGGCTCGGGCTCACATGGATGCTATTATGCCCGGATACACTCACCTTCAACGGGCACAACCGGTGCTGCTCTCTCACCATCTCTTAGCGTATGCCGCTATGCTTGATCGAGACGGCGGTCGTCTTATGGATCTCTGGAAGCGGGTAAATATCCTTCCGCTTGGTGCGGGCGCGCTCGCGGGCACCACCTTCCCGATCGATCGTGAGCGGGTCGCCTCTCTTCTTCGTTTCGACGGGGTCTACGAGAATAGCATGGACGCCGTGAGCGACCGAGATTTCGCTTTGGAGTACCTGAACTGCTGCGCAACGATCATGATGCACCTCTCGCGCCTGTGCGAGGAGATAATCATCTGGTCGACCGGGGAGTTCTCGTTCGTCGAGCTTCACGACTCGCTCTCAACGGGGAGCAGCATTATGCCGCAAAAAAAGAACGCCGATTTTGCTGAGCTGATTCGGGGCAAAACGGGACGGGTCTATGGCGCACTCACGACACTGTATACCGTTATGAAGGGGCTCCCGCTTACCTATAACAAGGATATGCAGGAGGATAAGGAGGGGGTCTTCGACGCGACCGAGACCGTCTATGGCTCGCTCAAGATAGCGGCCGCGATGATTAAGACCCTCACCGTCAATAAGGAGGCGATGCGAGCCCATGCTGAGCGAGGGTTCACGAACGCCACCGACGCAGCGGACTACCTCGCTAAGAAGGGGTTACCGTTCCGCGAGGCTCACGAGGTTGTCGGAAAGCTTGTAAAACACTGCGTCGTTCATCGCTGCGAACTGGGAGCGCTCTCACTCGAGACCTACAAGTCGTTCTCCCCGCTCTTCGAGCAGGATATTTACGAGGCGATCACCCTTGAAACCGTTGTGAATAGGCGTACGACTCGCGGCGGTACCGGCACGAGCGCCGTTGAAACGCAGCTCTCCATAGCCGAAGCACGCCAACGAACACTCGGATCGTGGGTCGAGAAGCATCGGGGAATTGTGTCCCCCGAGTAAGGGATCCCTTACGACGCGGCGCGGTAGTCTGCAGTCGGCGCTGGTGCTCGCCGATGAAGCCCCGTGGCGCGCTCAATCTTTTGCAAGAACGAGTCGCACGCGTCATGATAGCGTGCCCGCGTCCATCCCATATATCGCAGTTCGTCAAGATACGTGGGCGCGAATGTAAGGTAGTATGTCGCTATTTGGGGATCCTCTGGAAATTCAAAGCGACCGTTCCGAGGCATTCCCGGGATAGAGCGGACCGGGGCTCGCTCGAGAAGCTCTGTCGGGGAGGAGAAGTAACTCCATGCGTCCCGTGTCAGGAGCTGTGCGATCTTCTCTTCGTCGGGCTCAAGTTGTAACCCCACCGTGCTCATCTCATCTCCTCCGCATAACGATAGAACGTCAGCTCTAGTTTCCCCTTGAAGGGGATGAGTCGATATGATCGTTATCATTCGGGGAGGAGCGCCTCCGTCATGTTAACCGACACCGTTGCTCGGTAGACTTCTCCCGTTAATTTCGTCTGAATGGAGGAGCTATGAAGGGAGCACAGGAGAGAGCACGCGGAGAGCAACAGCAGAGTGAAGAGCGGTTTATGGGATTAGAGACCGTTTTCAAAACAATCGAATTAACCGCTGAGTCCAATACGAGCTGGGAGGCTGCGGCGCAGCAATGCATCCAGGAGGCGAGCGCCACGGTAAAGAATATCCGTGAGTTGAAGGTGGAATCTATGAAAGCGATGGTCGATCAGGACAAGATCGTTCGCTATCGACTGCGGTGTCGTGTCGCTTTTGCGGTGGATACGTCGATGCGGGAGCATTAAGCAAAACGAGCCCGCAGAGGTAGCGAGTTTATTCTGCATCCCTCCGCACAGCCTCAATGAAATAGGCATAGGTACCGAAATCGAAGGGGAGATCGACCTCAAGAACCTTGTGCAGAAACGCCACATCGTCCGGCCCGACGGCATATCGGTCGACCATCTGCGGATCGTGCTCAATCGGAACGTCGAACTGGTGGCAAAAGGCCTTCAGATCGAACGGGTCGAGAAGGTGAACGTCAACGACCTCTTCTGTTGTTCCATCAACGATAGAGAGGACGTGGCATATGGATGAGTCTGCAGAGCTTGGTGACATCCCTTCATCTATAACACCTTTTGTGGATTAGCAGGGTGGTGAAAAATGGTTCCGTCGTGAGCATTTTGAGGGTTTTGCCGAAACGAGGCGGAGACGACGAAAAAACCGGAGGCGTATCCACTGAGATACGTTAAGGATTTTTTCGGCGGCTCCAACGAAGTTGCAGTCAAACTATCGAAATGCGCAACAGGAGATCATTTTTCACCACCCTGTTAGGGGGAGGAGGAGCCACAACTGGTCCTCTACAAGAACCCGGTTATGGGGTAGGGTGTTCACGTTATGACACAAACTGGCGCCCCGCAGACCCTCGTTCAGATCGACCCCTGGCTAGCTCCCTACGAGGGGGCCATTAACCACCGGAACTGGTTGACCTACGAGCGGAGCCGTCAGATCACTCAGGGAAGGATCTCCCTGGCTGAATTCGCCTCGGGGCATGAGTTTTTCGGACTACATCGAACCGCCGAGGGGTGGGTGCTTCGTGAACGTGCCCCGTTTGCTACTCGCGTGACCGTTATCGGGGACTGCACCAACTGGGAGGTTGATCGCACCTACGACTTACAACGAAGGGATCACGGCACGTGGGAGTTGAAGCTTCCGGAGGCGGCGTTCTCACACGGGCAGCGCTACAAACTTCTCATGTTTTGGAACGAGCACGGACGAGAGGTTTCGTCGGAGCGTCTTCCATCGTTCTCCCGTAGGGTCGTTCAAGATCCTCAAACGCACCTCTTTAGCGCACAGGTATGGGAACCCCCAACGCCGTACCTGTGGAAACATCCCAACTTTCGGGTGCCAAAGCGTGCGCCGATTGTGTACGAAGCTCACGTTGGTATGGCGCAGGAGAAGGCAGGGGTAGGGACCTATCGGGAGTTTACGGAGAGTATCCTCCCTCGAATTCACCGTGCGGGCTACAACACCATTCAACTCATGGCGGTTCAAGAGCATCCGTACTACGGATCGTTCGGCTACCAAGTGTCGAACTTCTTCGCGCCCTCCTCGCGCTTTGGCACGCCTGAGGATCTTAAGGAGTTGATCGACACGGCTCACGGCCTCGGCATCGGTGTCATTATGGACCTGGTGCACTCGCACGCCGTCAAGAATGAGCTTGAGGGGCTGAGTCGCTTCGATGGCTCATACACCCTTTATTTCCACGAGGGTTCGCGCGGCGAGCATCCGGCGTGGAATACCCGACTCTTTGATTACGCCAAGGGGGACACCCTCCATTTCTTGCTCTCAAACTGCCGTTACTGGCTCGACACCTTTAAGTTCGACGGTTATCGCTTCGACGGCGTGACGAGCATGATCTATCGCGATCATGGGCTCGGATCGAGCGTCGGCTCGTATGACCACTACTTCTGCGGGAACGTCGACGAGGACGCGATGGCTTATCTCGCACTCGCGAATGAGGTGATTCATGAGGTGCGTCCAGACGCGATAACCGTCGCCGAAGAGGTCAGCGGTATGCCCGGACTCGCGGCGCCCCGATCGCAAGGTGGTGTCGGTTTCAACTATCGACTCGCGATGGGGGTGCCCGACTATTGGATTAAACTCCTCAAGCACGTGCCGGACGAGCAGTGGAACGTTGCTGAGATATGGCGCGAGATATCGAGTCGCCGTGTCGATGAGCGCACGATCGGATACGCTGAGTCGCACGACCAAGCGCTTGTCGGAGATAAGACCCTCATCTTCTGGCTCGCGGATCAGGAGATGTATTGGAAGATGCGAGTTATCGATCAGAGCCTCGTTATCGACCGAGCGATCGCGCTCCATAAGATGATTCGCCTCATCACTCTGAGTACTGCAGGAAACGGCTACCTTACCTTCATGGGGAACGAGTTCGGTCACCCTGAGTGGGTCGATTTTCCGCGAGAGGGGAATAACTGGTCCTATCACTATGCGCGCCGCCAGTGGAGCTTGCGGGATTCCTCGGAGCTTCGCTATCGGTACCTAGCTGATTTCGACCAAGCGATGGTGGGCCTCGCGGGTAAGGCCAAGGTTCTTGAGCATGAGTGGCCCTACAAGCACTACGAGCACGTCGGAGACCAGGTTATCGCGTTTGAGCGGGCGGATCTCCTCTTTGTCTTCAACTTCAATCCGACCCGTTCGTTTGAGGGTCGGCGTATTTCGTGCCGGTCCGGATCGTATCGAGTGGTTCTTTCATCCGATTCGTCGCAGTTTGGAGGCTTCGATCGCATCGATCCATCGCTCGACTACGTGACGAGCGGCGCAACGCCCGAGCTCTCGCTGTACCTCCCAGCTCGCACGGCGGTTGTGCTTGCGCGGCAGCAAAGCTAGCAAAAAGGTGCTACGACAATCTATCGAGCACAAAATCCGCGACGCTGCGCCCCGCGAACAGAGCGCCGTTCTGAGAAGGATACGCGAGGTAGTCGCCGGCGTAGAGGATCCCCGAAACCTCGGCGTAGCCGACTGACATCCTCGGCCTACTGACCACCGAAGCCGGCTGTGCAACCCTCATCAGGTAATTCCAATCCCTAACCTCGGGCCCGTACCAGGTAGCGGCCTGCGAGAGGACGGACTCATTTTGCGCGTCCTCAGAGAGCTGCGCCGCGTCTCCAATAACCGTTACGGCGATCAGAGAGCGACCTGGAGGCGCATACGATGGCTGTACATTAGTGAGCACCGCCAGTGTCGCAATCGGCCCGACGTCAGCGTTCAGAACCACCAAAGGTTCATGGAACGGAGCTTTCGGGGCGGAAAAGTAGAGGGTAGCCGAAGCGAGGTGGTGCATCGTCTGCTCGGGCGACCCAAGCTGCGTGGCCGACAACGTATCGACGGCGCAGACCACCTGACGAGCCCGATAGGAGTCTCCGTTATCGAGCGTCACCTCATCGCGAGTAAGAGAGTTAACATTCGCGTTCAGTCGGATGTGAGACAAACCGATCTGGTCCGCCAGGAGGTTGGGCAATCCCTGAATGCCCGCCTCAGGAAGTGCCGCCTCTCCCTGTGCAAACATCTGAAGATAGAAGCAGGCGAGCCCAAAGTCAGCCTGGAGGAGGGGATCGAGGAGTACGCCTCGAAGAAACGGCCTCAGAAATCCGTCCTGAAATCGCCGAGAGAATCCAGTTGCAGTGAGACCGAGGTCGGTCGAGAGGTTCCTTGATGAGCACGCTCGGCCACCTTTTCGGGTAAGAAAAAGGAGTCGGATGAGGTCCGAAAGTGATCCCACATTGCAGCGAAGCACGTTGAAGATCTCCTCCGGATGGCGGAGTGGGTCGACAAAGTCCACGAATGTACCGTTGCGTCGGATACGAGCACCGGATGAGAAGCTTCGACACCCGAGCCGATTGTAGCCTTCGATCGCTCGCACCTCGGGATACGCGGTGAGGAGGACCTGAAACCCATGGTCGATCTTGTATCCCGCGGCCTCATGTGTCGCCATCCGACCACCGACCTGCCCTGACCTTTCGAATACCAGGACCGAAAGCCCGGCCTGAGATAGCCGATGAGCTGCTCGTAAGCCCGTGAGTCCAGCCCCTACAACTAGTACATCAGCGTCAGGAAATGTAGCCATAGATGAGCACGTTCGTAGGGTTGATTTTGAGCCTCCCTTCAGAGATACCTTGGGCTCCCGGGGGATCGCAACCAACTAAAGAGAGACGTTTTCTTGATACTGCCTCCGGTCATACTCCGTCGCAACCTCAAACCGGGCTCGGGTGGCGTGAAAAGCCCCGTGAGTCGTGGTAGTCTCAGCCACATGGAGTTTACCTCACACCACGACCGATTCATGGGATTTACCCAACTCGTAGGGGCTGATGCCTACGAACGGATCGCTCGCGCTTCGGTGTGTGTTGTTGGATTAGGTGGGGTCGGCTCGTGGGCGGTAGAGGCGCTCGCCCGATGCGGTATAGGGGCGCTGACCTTGGTCGACCTGGACGAGGTCTGCGTAACCAACGTCAACCGACAGCTCCACGCGTTAACGTCGACCGTAGGCATCTCTAAGGCCGAGGTGCTCGGGAAGAGGGTGCTGGAGATTCACCCCGAGTGCTCCGTTCGGGTGGTGAAACGGTTCTTCTCTGAAAAGACCGCCGAAGAGATCTTAGGGGGTGGCTACTCGCTCGTACTCGATACCATCGATACCGCTGAGCACAAAGTAACGCTCCTGGCGGAGTGCGCGCGGCGCGGTATACCCGCAATCACCGTTGGGTCAGCCGGCAATAGAACGAATCCAGCGACCGCTCGCGTTGAAGATCTTTCGAGGACGATTCACGACCCACTCCTTCAGATCGTCCGGAAAAAGCTGCGGCAGGACCACGACTTCCCACGGAGCGAGCGAACCCGATTCGATATACCGTGCGTCTACGCTCCGCTGCAGCGAGGTCCTCGAGACACCGAAGGGCAGCACTGTGTTGCTGAGGGTACCCAGTCACGAGCGAGAGCAAAAAGCTGCAACGCTGGCCTTGGAAGCGCGGTGTTCATGACAGGAACAATCGGCTTTATCGCCGCGGGGGAGGCTATCTCATTTCTCTCCCGAGAGATTCCTCAACACCCGTATCGATGGGTTGAGAATCGACGCGCCCGGTTAGCGGAACCTGAGCCCATATGACCCACCTGAGCTTGTGTTGGTATCCGATAATGGTAAACCATGCCGATTCTGTAAACTCGATCAAAACTTATATGGCTCATCGTGGAATGGAGTGGGTGCCAACGAGCACAGAGGTAACGTAAGTCATTGTTTTTGCATTTAAATAGCGCCTTTCCACGTGAACGTGCTCGTGCACGTCGGAATAACACCGAGCCCTACCCACTCGATTTCACGAAGACCCACTTATACAAAGAACACAGAGATCCGGATCGGTTGATCTCGTAAAGAGGCGTTGACACGATAGTTGCTCTATCCGAACAGTCTCTTGAAATTTTCCCGCATACGCGCAGCAAGTTCGTCATGAGAGAGCCCCACCAGATGAGCCATGCCGCGATACACCAGCTGAATATTGCCGGGATGATTGATCTTGTGCGCGCGACAGTCATCGCCCCGATAGAGATCCATCTCCGGAGTGGGCCCTTGGTCGGGAGCATCGGTCTCCAAGAGAATGCGATCAAGCGGAATAATGCGAAAGGTCTCAAGCTTCGCCCGACGTTCTGGTGCCAAAAAAGCTGGGGCTAGAGAGAAATAAGCGCCAAGATCAACGAATGAGTCCACAAGTTCACGGGGGCCGGAATATGAATGTAGGAGAAACCCCTTAGTGGGGGCGCCATGTAAACGTAACAATTCAAGCAAGCGGCCCCATGCCTTAAGCCCATGGATGGTCACGGGAAGGTTCCGCTCTCGCGCAACCGAGAGCTGCTCAAGAAAGACCTCCTCTTGCCGTCGTCGATCAATCCCTTCTTTCCAATGGTCAATACCTATCTCGCCAATTACTGAAGGCGTACGGTCGAGATAGTTTCCGAGGGTTGAGAGATAGTCGGTCGGCAGGTCTTCTATATGCCACGGGTGAACGCCGAAAGAGGGGAGTATCCAAGGATAGCGCTGAGCGAGAGCCTCCACACGGGACCAGTCACCAGGGTGGGTTCCATTGACGACCGCGCGCATCACCCCAATCCGTTCACACTCTTCGAGCGACGCTTCAAGATGTTGGGATAGTCGCTCATCCTGAAGGTGGTTGTGCGCGTCGATAAACACGATGCCTATACCGCGATCTGGTGAGCGCTCGCCTCCCGAGCGGTGTGAAGGATAAACGATACGGTGCTTGATACCGCCCGCTTTCGGGTTGTCGAGAGGAGTCGCTCAAGGGCGAGGATATTCACGAGGGCGTCACCGATCTCAAGAACCTCCTCAGGCGTTCTGGAGCCGTAGAGGTCGCAGATAAAGGACGCGATCCCTTGCACCATATCGGATTCGCTCTTCGCGCTAAACACGCACCGTCCCTCAACAACGGCCCCGTGAAGCCACAACCCAGAGAGACACCCCGGTACCTTGCGGTCGGGTGTGAGGAGATCGGAAGAAAGCTCCGGGTGTATCGAGGGTCGCTCCATCAACCAACTGAGTCTATCCTCGCTGTTGTCGAGATCTCGATACTCCTCAACAAGGGAGCGATGGTCGGCTTGAATCAGGAAGTGCTCTAATTCGTTCATACGAATGCTTTGGATTATTGGACGAAGTCCTTAAAGACGTGGTCTGGATTCTTCTCCTGCACGTACTTCTTCTCCCACTCAGCTTTGAGCAGGATAACGGTGCGGTCACGGGCATCGAGGGCGAGCATCGAGCCCATCGGCACCGAGAGTGTCTTCGTATCCCCTTCAACGTACACGCTATACTTGAATGGGAGGAAGTCCACGGCCGTGTCAACGCCGTACTCATCCTTCAATCGGAATTGGAGCACCTCGAACTGAAGTCTGCCAACCGCAGCAACGAGCGGAGGATCTTTCGGGTTGCGATGCGACCGGAGGATCTGAACCGCTCCCTCGTAGGCAAGCTGCATGATACCTTTGTCGAAGTTCTTATGCTTGAGCACATCCGTCGGGCGGATCTGCGCCACGATCTCGGGCGGAAATTGCGGCATCGGCTTGTAGTTAAAACCACCCTGCATCGAAACCGTATCGCCGATCGCGAACACCCCGGGATTGATCACACCGATAATGTCACCTGGATAGGCAACCTCGACCGTGTTTCGGTCCTGCGCCACCATGCTGTATGAGCGAGAGAGACGAACCTCCTTACCGGTGCGGTGGTGCTTCACCACCATGTCACGCTCGAAGCGACCCGAGCACACCCGCAAGAACGCCATACTGTCTCGGTGTTTCGGATTCATGTTCGCTTGAATCTTGAATACGTACCCGGAGAATGGCGCATCTACGGGATCAACCTCAACCGTCTCACCCTTCAAGTCTGTTGCCTCGTAGGAGTGGGGACGGGGCGCCATCTCGGTGAAGTTGTCGAAGAAGGGCTCAACGCCGAAGTTGGTCAGAGCGGACCCGAAGAACACCGGTGTAATTTTCCCACCGAGGAAGTCCCCATACGAGAAGGGATTTCCCGCCGCCTGCAGGAGCTCAAGCTCATCCTCTAAGTGTTCCGCCTGTCCGGGATCAAGCTCGCCCGCTGCTTTCGCCTCATCGAGCGACATCGCGCGAAACTCCGCCTTACCCGCGCCGCCCACCTTCGACTTCGTGAAGAGGATGCACTGACGGGTCTTTGGGTAGACGATCCCTTTAAAGGACGCGCCGCTCCCGATAGGCCAACTGATAGGGGAGGCTAAAATTCCGAGAACATCCTCCACCTCTTGAAGCAGCTCTAACGGCTCCTTGCTCGGTAGGTCCATCTTGTTGATGAAGGTGAGTACGGGCGTCTTTCGCAAACGACATACCGCGAAGAGCTTTCGAGTTTGGGTCTCCACCCCCTTTCCGGCGTCGAGTACCATCACGGCGCTATCGGCGGCGGTAAGCGTTCGATAGGTGTCCTCACTGAAGTCTTGATGTCCCGGTGTATCGAGGACGTTTATGACCGCCTCTTTGTAGGGAAACTGCATAGCGGAGGCCGAAACGGAGATTCCACGCTCACGCTCCAGGGCCATCCAGTCGGAGCTCGTAGCCTTTCCGCCCTTTCGAGCACGAACCATTCCGGCAACGCCGATCTGTCCGGAGTAGAGGAGGAGCTTCTCGGTCAGGGTTGTTTTACCGGCATCGGGGTGACTGATAATCGCAAAGGTTCTCCGCTTTGCGGTCTCGGTGGACATCTCTTTGTGGGCAACTGCGTCGGACATGATCGTACTTCGAAAATAAGCCCCAAGGTTGTACCACACATCATAGGGTTACGCACGATCGGGGGGGGTCGATGGCGAGCATAGGGGACCAGCCCCCTAAACGGTTGATGAGCAGGGTGGTGAAAAATGGTTCCGTCGTGAGCATTTTGAGAGTTTTGACGAAACGAGG
>JBDLRS010000115.1:0-12848 GCA_039799965.1 Pseudomonadota bacterium | reverse complement strand
ACACTCGTCGAATCCCAATTCAGGTATCTACTTACCTGATGCGGCACTCCCTTAGCCCCAAACACCCTCTCTAAACTATCTCAGACGGAGACTGAGCGGGCGGCTTACTGCCGAATTTAGGATCAATGAGCTCGTGGTGTCGGGCCTCTTTTGGGTGAATGGCATGGTAGGACCCTCTCGTGAGCTATCGCTCTATGAGAGAGGAGTCGCCGCAGGTGCGTTAGTGATTGCGTGCATCGCGATTGGTCGGGTCGCATTGCAGAGGGAGCGGGGGGTGGCGCTCAGGGCGATGGTCTTCGGGGGTGCCGCCTCGTCGGGAGGGGAGTGGGCGCGAGGCTAGGCGGTCTGATATCGCTGGTGCCTCTTTCTTGGTTTATATAGCCCGTTAGGTACATAATCCTTAATAACGTACGAGTTAGTCTGAGCAGTCCTACGCCGCGATACAGACGTTTTTTAGGGTATCGAGGTTCTCGATCACCCGTCCAACCCCCCGAACAACGCAGGTTAGCGGATCGGAGTCGCAGATAAACCGAATGCCGGTTTTCTCGGTGAGCTTCTCGGCTAGTCCACGAATCAGGGTTCCTCCACCGGCGAGATGCACGCCGTTGGCGAGGATATCCTGAGCGACCTCGGGGCTGATATTCTCTAGTGCGGTGTAGATAGCACCAACGATAGCGCAGAGTGGCTCTTGGAAAGCTGGGCGAATGACCTCATTGTTAAGTTCCATGGATCGCGGCATGCCTGTGCTGACATCCCGACCGAAGGTCTTCATGGTGAGAGGTGGCGAGTGGTGGAGGAGAGAGCCGATCGTTATCTTAATTCGCTCCGCCTCGAAGATGCTTATCTCTAGGCCGCACCGTTGTTTAACATACCGTTGAATAGCCTCGTCCATCTCGTCACCGGCGACGCGGATAGCGTGTGTGTACATCGTTCCGCCGAGGCTTAGGATAGCGATCTCGGTTGTTCCACCCCCTATATCGACGACCATGCTGCCGATCGGTTGCTCGATTGGAAGGCCACTTCCCACCGCCGCGGCCATGGACTCTTCAACGAGGTATACCTGCCGTACTCCCGACGAAATGGCCGCGTCGAGAACCGCGCGCTTCTCAACTTGGGTAATATCAGATGGAACGCCGATTACAGCGCGTGGTCGAACGAGGGACCAACGATTGCGCACGACCTTGAGCATATGTCGGATCATCTCTGTCGTAACGCCGAAGTCGGCGATAACCCCATCCTTGATCGGTCGAACACAGCGGATAGCGCGAGAGGTCTTTCCGTACATCTGTTTCGCAGCAAGGCCAACGGCGAGGAGCTCTCCGGTCTCAGCGTCCAACGCCACCACGGATGGTTCGTTCAGGACGACTCCTTCGCCTTTCACGTACACCAGAGTATTGGCGGTCCCTAGGTCCATGGCGATATCCGCGCTCATGAATGCGGACATCTTCTTCCATAGTTGCGTACTAAGGGGCGAGTTTTTCTCTGGTAGTTTAAGCACGTGAGCCTCCAACCACTTTTCCAATCGTTGATGTCGTCGGCGTTGGCATCGCTTTCAAGATGGTATCGATATCGAAGCCACGAGCGCGACTCGCTTTAGCCGAGAAACTTTGAAGCCGAATGACGAATGGTTGTACCTGATCATTAAGGTGATTTGCCAGCGTTCTGATCTTATTTTGGAAGAACGCTGTCATCATATTGTCGAGAGCCACGAGGATATCGCCGTTAGGAAGGCGAACAAGGGGAAAGTGCGGTGGTAGAGCTTGCTGAACCAGCCTCACGAATTGCTCGCTTTGATGGACGGCGTTCGACAATCCCCGTGAGGCCTCAAGCTCTCCGAATGACTCTAGGGAGATCCGTACCAATTCGATCGAATCGTGCCCGATAGCTTCGCTCAATTGGGTAGTTTTAGTGAGGAAGCTATCCCATGAGTTCTCAGAGGAGGTGGTCTCTTTCTTAAAAAGGGTCCAGAAGAGGAGTCGGGATATGAGGGTGGCGATCTCCTCAAGGTGCTTCATTTGTGGCTTAGTAAAGGCGAAAGCTTTACGACTATCGCACATCAGCACTCCGCTGAAGATTCGTGAATTAGGGTTCTCGGTCGGCATCGGGATAGGGACCGCGACGAGGCTCTTGAGAGGTTCTGTTTCTGTGTAGATGCCTAAGACGGAGCTATCCATGTCAAAAGGGGCAACGTGGATAGAGCGGGAGTTCTCCGCCACCCATCCGATGAGGCCGTTACCAACCTGTATTCGGCAGTCGCGTACAAGGCAGGTGGAGGAAGAATGGGTCGCAACCATCTCAATGCTCCCGATCGTGAGGTCGGGCCCAAGATGGAATATTTTTTTGAGTTCGATAGTGTCGCTCTGCTTACCATGATTCTGCGAGCCATGATTCTGCGAGCTGGCTGCGTGAGGATTACATGACGTAGCCTCCGAACTGCGCGCCGGTGTTGAAGAGGTGAGGAGGCCAGTCGGTAGAAATATCGAACAGGTGTGAGCGTCACTTACGTTTGCTGCCAACTTGGCGAGTTTTTTGAGGTCTTCCCGAATCTGGACGATCGACATGAACTTACAACAACTAACAAAAATCTGAACGTTACCGCGAGCGACGCCTGGGTACACCGATTACGTAACCGTAAAACGAACCGTTTTCGGTTTGCGCGACCCTGTTAAGCCCTTCGCTCGACACTTCTCAGGGGAGCGCTTTGTAAGAGAATACCTGTTACTTTAAGCAGGCTAAAGTTACCAGAGGGCCGCGAAAAGTTCAACCTGAAATGGCTACGTTTATGGTGAAAAACAGAAAAGGGGCCCGTGGTGAACCGATAGGGCCCAGCCCCAGACAGGCCATACCGCAGAGCTCGTGCATACCCGGCTCGTGATGACACGGGCCTATCGGCTTGTTTTTGAGCTCCTTGCCTACCCGTCCGATGCCGCTCGTCGAGGGCCCGGGGGCTCGCTCGGCTTGCGTTGGGACCGGCCGTTACTCGATGCAGGGGCAGGTCGTGCTTCCGGCTGCCGCGTGGTCTCCACACTACCTTCGGCTCCGAGTTTCTTCGTGTCCCGCACCCCTTCCATCTCGAACTCGTACTCGTCAGGTCTCAAACGGCCGTCAGGAAGAATCAACACCTGAACGCCGTGCTCCTTCTCAAGGTCGGCGATGAACCCCCTCTTGTTGTTCAAGAGGAAGAAGGCCGGCACGGAGGGGAGGCGGGCCTTTACCTTGGCAACATGTCCTACCACTACCGCTGCTTGGATCTTTCTGAGCGCTTCAAGTGCTACGAGCTCTGGGTTCTTGATATCTCCAGTGCCGTGGCAGTGCTCGCATTTGATGTGGGCGTGGCTTGTCAACGAAGCTCTCAAACGTTGACGGGACATCTCAAGGAGTCCAAATTTCGACAGGCGACCTAGCTCGATGCGAGCCTTATCGGTCGCGACCGCATCTTGGAGTCGCCGCTCGACGGCGTTACGATGACGCTTGTCGATCATGTCGATGAAGTCGATGACGATCAAGCCGCCGAGATCTCGCAGTCTGAGTTGACGAGCTACCTCGTCCGCCGCCTCGAGATTGGTCTTATACGCAGTCTCCTCGATGTTGGCTGTGTCGGTCGCCTTGCCGGAGTTTACGTCGATAGCTACGAGCGCTTCAAGCTGCTCGATGACTATTGACCCGCCGCTCTTGAGCTTTACTTCGCGAGCGAGGGTATCGTTTACCTGCTGATCGATCCCGTGGTGGGTGAAGATCGGTTGATTCTCCTCGTAGAGGCGAACTCGCGACCGATAGCGGGGCATCACCTGTCCAACGAATTCCTTCACAGTTTGATAGGTTTCTGGGTCATCGATGATAATTTCACGGACATCTGGGGTGAAATAATCACGGATAACACGTGTGGCGAGGTCGTTGTCCTTGTACAAAAGGCAGGGTGCCGCTGCTGTTTGATTGGCGACGAGGATGCTCTCCCACAACTTCAACTGAAGGGAGAGGTCGCGAGAAAGTTCGCTCTGCGAACGATCAAGACCGGCGGTTCGGATGATCATGCCGATACCGGCTGGCACCTCAAGCTCGCGGCTTAATCGACGAAGACGAACGCGTTGGTCGCTGTCGCTGATCTTGCGGGAGATCCCTCCACGATCGCTTCCCGGCATGATTACCAAGTATCGGCCTGGAAGTGAGAGGTACGTGGTTAGAGTCGCGCCCTTCATATCGCGCTCCTCCTTTACGACCTGAACAACGAGCTCTTGGCCCGGTTCAAGCACGTCCTGGATGCGAACCTTTCCTGAACGAGGTGGCTGGTTCTTAAAGCACGATGGATGAACGTCGTTGATTTGGAGGAATCCGTTTCGGTGAGTTCCGATGTCAACGAACGCCGCTTGGAGGCTCGGTTCTATGCGAGAAATACGCCCGCGGTAAACGTTTCCTTTCGCTTTCTTTCCAACGTTTGATTCTATCTCCAGTTCAGCTAACGCCGAACCTTCCACGATTGCGATGCGGCACTCTTCCTGATGTACCGCGTTGATTATCATTCGCTGATCCATGATCTACCTCCCGATGAGGAGGTGCTTGAAGAGAGAGAGCATGCGCGCAACGCAGGTACCCAGTGAGCACGGGGCGTGCTCCTACCACGTTTTCACGTGTGTATCGCTGAGTATCGTATGGGTAATTAAATCCACTCACAGGAACGCTCGCCGAACATGATTGTGATGTCGGCCTCCATCTCTGTACTACCTCAAGGTTTCTTGCGTGGCCGGGAGGTAGCGTGCTCAAAGCACCTTCCTAAACTTGTTTAAAATCTGTTGGCTAGGTTTCCTAGCCCCTCACTTGTGTACCACATAAGGGTGGTAAGGGGTACCTTTTAGTTCAGAACGGGACCGTACGTATTCTCAAGAAGCTCCTGAATTCCTTTTCTTAAGTCCTTTGTTTTACACCGGTTACTTTCAATGAGGTCGCATCCTGCCTCCCGAGCATCTTGACGAACGCTCGGATCATCAAGGGCGGTTAAGGCCATAATCGGTACCCAAACTACCTTGCTTGGATGCGACAGCCCAACGGATGGGTTCTAGCTAAACGATGTTTGGAGACAAGGGGCTGGAATCTTTGCTTTCTCTGTCGATTGGGCTCAATAGTGTGATGTTTCCGGCCGATGGTCCTAAGAAGGGGGGTGAAAAATCTTTCCGTCGTGAGCATTTTGGGAGTTTTGAAGAAATGAGGCGGAGACGACAGACAAAGTGATTGTAGTCAGATGCGCCATTTTCAGACCCGCAACTGCCGAATTGAGGTTTCTAGATAAGGAAAGCGATGTTTGCGCTTGAGATAGGCTTTAAAGGTGAGAGTCCAGTAACGGAGACGATCTTTATTCGTCGTCCGACCGCGCTGATAAGCGCGAAGGATTCTGCGCACGTCGTAGTTGAGGATATGTCGTCGCTTGGCTACGGCATATTGATCACCCGAGATCTTGGGCGACGGTTCCGTCTATCTCCGGTTTCAGATAACGCGGGCGCCTACACGCCGCAGTTCCTGGAGGGGCTCTATGAAGGGGAGACGGTTGTTGATCTTGGACCATTAGTCTTGAGGCTTACCGCGCTTGATAACGACCTCTTACCCAAAGAGGCGGAGTCGCCTGACCGCGCCGGGATTCGCGTGCTTCGGCAGGCATGCGCCAGTGATGGACCGAAATTTCCCGCGGTGCTTCTCGTATCCAACCCGCCGGCGACTATCTCGTTCGTCCCGGAACAACCGCTGATGGTAGGTCGTTCTCGACAGTGTTCGCTGCGGGTGGACACACCGAGTATCTCATCGCGGCACGCTCGTATCGGCTTTGAGTCGGGGGAGTTCTGGGTCGAGGATCTCGGCTCGACGAACGGCACCTTTGTTAATAGCCAGCAGATCTCTGGACGGGTAAATGTTCATCCGGGGATCCCTATCTCGCTCGGGCGGGATGTGACCCTTGTGGGAATTCTTTCACCGGAGGAGGTAACTGGTGCTCTCCAGACACCGGAGATACGCTCGGCCAAGCCGGTATTTCATGAGAAGCGGTATCCTCTACTGGTTTCGCTCGCAGAGACGGCGCGTCCCGCTCAGTTAATGCTTACACCGGGCACCTCGGTTGTCTTGGGTCGAGATCCCTCCAGCGATATGTGGCTTGGCGTTCCTCACGTGTCTCGGCGGCACTGTTTGGTTGAGGTCACCATGTCAGGAGGCGTTCGTGTCACCGACACAAGCACGAACGGAACGAGTTATGATGGTGGCATCCTGCACAAGGACCAATCTGTCGAATCTTCGGACAAACCACTTTGCCTCGACTTCGGTGGTGGCGTGACGGTTGGTATCTGTTTTTCGCAGGGTGACGAGGAGCGGTTCGTAGCCTCTGGCGGCTCGCCGGCGTCCTTTATGGCCATAAGCACTGGGCGCGACCTCGGAGATGATGGCGCTTCATCCCGCACCGGTAGGAGGAAGAGTCGAACGACCTTCTTAAGAACTCCCGACGAGTTGCGACGCGCGGCGGCCAGCGCGTCAGGTGAGCGGCCCCCGAGATTCTTCGGCAGGTTAACAACCAAGGGGCGATTAGCCATCTTGGGAGTGGTCGGAGGTGTCCTCGTTGTCACTTCCCTGATTGTGGGGTCTTTAGTATCCGGAATGAAGTAGGGGTAAGCGCGAAAGCGAGGTTGTGAGCGTCTCGAGGTAAGAAAGAGAGAAGAGATTTGTAAGGAGAGAGATATATGGCGAGTGAATCAAGTGAATTAACCTTTGTGAGATGTCCCTCGTGTCGTAGCTTAGTGCCCGTGAGCGCGTCCCGATGCCGCATCTGCAACAATCCACTCGATGGTGGAGCGAAAGCCGGTGATGGCAACGCCGCCAAGCAGGGAGGACGAGTTCGTCAAAAGACCATCTCATCCTCGGCGGATGAGTTGATGAGCATGGAATCGGAGGACGCCGGACGCGTTTCAGTGGCGCCGGTATCCACGACATCCCAACCCGCGTTCGGTGATGAGGGTGACCACGAGGAGGTCGATCCGTTGGCGGACTTCCTCCAAGAGTTCGAGTCTGAAGCCGCGCAGCCTGTGATGTCTGCGTCTCCGTCACCAACGGAGAGTTCCGTAGCGGCGGCGAACGATGATGATGATGATGATGACGATGATTTCGATTCGTTTCTCGATGAGCTTGACACCTACGACCCCGCTGTAGAAGCTCCGGCTCCAAAACCGGCTGAGATTCCCCTTGCGCGACCGGTAGAGGCGCCTCCGCTGGGTGCGGCATCGCCTGAAGATGAGCTAGGTGATTTTCAGGGCAGTGCCGATCCGCTTGCGAACTTCATGACCACTGAGGATGACTTCGATCTTGATGTCGCGCTTCAATCGGTTGTGTCGGTAGCTCCCCCTGAACCTGCGTATGCGCCAGAGCCTACACCACCTCCTCCTGTTAGACAGGTGGCTCCTCGGCCACAGATCGAGAAGCGTCCCCCGGCTCCACCGCCGCAGCCGCAACCTCAGCAGAGGCCGCAGCCTCAAGGAAAGCAGGCTCGTCCAGCGCATGAGCCAAAGGGGCATCGGGACAACCAGAACAACCAACCCTACCAGGACCGAAGGGAGAACGCTCCTCGAGATCGGGGAGACTCTCAGCGGCACGAGCATCGACCTGAGGAGCATCGAAAAGGAGCTCAGAACGGTGGTGGGCGACCGCATGAGCGCTCACCGGAGCGACATCCAGACCGTGGTCCGGCACGTGCTGAGGCGCAAGCCTCTTCGGGTCCAAAAACTGGGAAGATGCGACCAGGCCGTCTCTTCGGGTGGTTGGTGAGCTTTGAGAGTCCCGATGGTCGGGCGATCGAGCTTCGGGAGGGGAAGTTCTTTGTCACCGGCTCGAGTATTCGACGGACTGACCTTGTCATCGAGGACGCGAGTATCTCAACCCCACACGCGTTGATGTCGGTGAGCGCAGATCACGGGCTGCTCATTCAGGATCTGATGAGTGAGCGTGGTGTATTCGTTCGCCCCGGTGAGCGTGGACAATACAAACGCGAAGATGGAGTCGTGGAGCTGAAACATGGCGATTGGGTTCGATTCGGAGATGTAGAGTTTCTTGTAACGGTTGTCCCATCGGGACAGTAGCAATTATGAAAGTGCTCTACGCCATCACCTTAGGTCTATGTATCGCCCTCACGACTGGGTGTGGTTCATCACCTGTAGCTGACGACTTGGGGCAGCGTGAGGCGAACAAGCTTGTCGCGGTGCTCGGTGAGCACGGTATTGAAGCTCATGTTGAAAAGGGGCGTGGTTCAAAAGGGCGTTACTCGGTGCAGGTCGCTTCGGGCAATTTTGGCGGCGCGGTGGCGTTGCTGACAAAGCTTGGGCTTCCGGCTGAGCGTGGCGCGTCGTTCCAGGATCTCATGGCGCCGAGTGGGATCTTGCCGCCCTCGCAGGATGTCGAGAATCTTCGCATGGACCGAGCGATCGCTTCTGAGGTGGAGGAGCTCCTTCTTGGTCACGGAGCGGTCTCTACGGCAAGCGTAATCGTTCGCTCTCACGCCATACCCGTCAGTACAGAGCCCTCGGTCTCAATTGTGGCGCAGATCAAAAGAGGGGCCGTGTTTGACCCTGAGAAACTTCGCGAAGTAGTGAGCCGCGCGGTGCCGGGTGTGAAGCCCTCCGCGGTCTCCTTCTCCGTCAGTGAGCAGGAGTTTGGGGGTGGTGGTGTCGCGGATGAACCACTGGTGCCCTTCCTTTCGTACTGGAGGGTTCCTGTCAGTGAGTACAACAGTCTCGCGTATCTATTGATCGGATTACTGAGCGTGGTCGCGTTCTTTACGGGAGTGGCTGGGTACATTTACGGGCAATATGAGGCTTCAAAGGGGGGTGATTTGTCGACCGGAGCGGCAGCTTCGACTCGCCCGCGAACGGTGCGAACTCGTGAGGAGGACGAATCGGTATGAGTTTGGCGACATGGCGATCCTTGAGTCCACGAGAGCGCGCCTTAGTCGCCGTGGCGGTATTGGTCGATGGAAGCGATTCGCGAATCTATCTTGAGTGTGACGCCGATAAGTCGGAGCAGCTCAGGAGGGCGGCTGATGAGCTCTGCAGTCTCGAGGTGGATGCGCGCTTGGCGTTTGTGGGTACCGCTCTTCGACTTGCTCTAGAGGAGGGTGAGTAATGTGGCAACGACCAGAGAGGATCTTGAGGCGTATCGAGAAAAGGTGTTCGAGGAACTCAAGGCGCGAACAGCGCGGCTCCAGGAGATCGACACTGCGATCGCCTCGAATCGGTATCTCCTTGAACGAGCTGGCCCCTCAAGCGGACTACGGTCGGGGAATACGTTACGAATTCTCGCCGGTGCCTCGCACAAAGCTCGCCTCAGTCGGGAGCACGAGCGTTTGGAGCGACAGCGACGTGAGGCCGCGGCAGACCTCAAGCGAGCCGAGGAGCGACTCGCTGATGTTGATCAGGAGCTTGAAGAGGTTGAGACCCAAATTGCCGGCGATGGGGCGATGGAAGGGGCTGAGGGAACGAAGGGAGAGGATTAAGTGAGCGAGCGGGACACGACAACGTCAGGAGAGGGAAACGATGTGCATCTCTGGGAGCCGCACCGGGCGCTCCGTCGTGTACAGCCTTGTGACGCGCACTTCTCGCGAGGATTCCTGCGATGCCGGCCAGAGAAGTGGTTCCCTGGATTCGCTACTCATTGGTTGCCCGTTCTCCATGCGCTTGGTGTCGAGGCGAAGATCTCTGAGATCCGTCCCGTGCTAGCCCAACCTCCCACGAGTGATGTGACGTTTGTGGGCACCGTCGCCGGCGAGCAGATGATCGTAACGATGGAGGGCGCCGACGCCGACACCTTGAGTGATGAGCTGGTTCCAGGTGCGGGGCCGAGAGCGGCGAGTATCGTGCTAGAATATTTCATGCGTCGATTTGTTGGAAGTTTGGGTCTTTCGTGGAGTGGCCCCGAGTCGACCACCGTGACGTTCTCGCGAGGAGTTGATGCCTCGCCTGTTTCAGTGGTGGGCTCCATCCGGATCTCATGCACGGTGAATACCTTTCCACTTACCCTGTGGGTCGGTTTGGGCACTCGAATGGCGGAGACACTGGATGGGTTGTGGCGCAGGCAGGTTCAACTCCTTTCCAAGGTGTCGGCTGGAACCTCGGTCATTCGACTCGAAATAGCTCAGCTAGGGGTTCCTCCGCAGATGCTCTCTGAGTACCTCACGAAGGGCACCGTCATTGACCTCGAGGTGAAGGCGTCGGAGTCGATCACTATAAAGGTGGGAGCGAAGCCGTGGATGCCAGCTCGATTGCTGGACGTCGGTGGCAAGCTCGGTTGCGAGATGACGCCTGGGGCTTTGACCGTTCCTCAGATACCGGAAGGTGCGACACAGCTCTGTGTTGAATTCGGATCGCTTGAGGTCGATGCCTCGCAGTTGGCGGAGTTGAGTCAGGGAGGCGCAATCGCCACGACACCCCTTCCTGTTTCGGGTCTCGTGAATCTGGTTATCAACCAGGAGAAGGTAGCCGAGGCGCGGTTGTGCGTGTATGAGGGTCGATTTGCGATCGAGGTTCAATAGGGGGTGGGTCTATGTCAGGAACTACAGGTGGTCCGCCGGATTCATTTTCGCTCTCCCCGCTTCTCGCGCTTCTCCCCGACGGGGGGAACCTCTATCGCCTTGAGACCTTGGTTTCCTCACTCTACGCTCGTCAGGAGACCGTAGAGGCTTTGCGTCAGGAAGCACCAGATCGAGAGAGCGAACGGAGGTGCGCGATAGAGGCGGCGATGCTTCGACAGATCCTTGAATGGTTGGCCGATAAACCTGGGGAGGGGGAGTAGCATGGACGCAACCCAACGCCGACCGGCGGATACTCATCGACGGAAGTATTCCGACGATGAGGTCAACGACATGTATAAGCTCGGTAAATTGTGGCTTGAGACCGGGCAGCATAAGCGCGCCGAGTCGATCATGAGCGGATTAAATGAGGTCGCTCCGGATTTCGCTCCTGCGTGGTTGGGAACCGCTTTTCTTCGTTCCGTGGGAGGTACCTATGATGGCGCGCTGCTCGCCGTCAATACCGCTCTCCGCATTGAGCCGGAGAGCGCCGAGGCGATGCTCTACCTTGTGGCTGTCTCGATGACGGTGGGTGATGTGAGCACCGCTGGCACCTATCTCGGCGAGGTCGGTGAGGCTATCGAGCAGGGCAAGATCGCGAATCAGAACGTGATCAGGTTCTACAAGATGCAGCTTGCGCGGTATCAGGCGCGGGGGAAATAACGTCACGAGTACTAACAAAGCATACCAGACAAACGTCCGGTCATGCACGAAAAGCTCCTACCGGGCCCCGGCCCGTCGGGAGGAGGGGGCTCCGGAGCGGACTATCTAATCACCCTTACGCCGGCAACCGCTCAACCGTTTCCTTTACCGGAACGTCAATGACGATCCGTGATTCAACGAGGTATTTCAGCAGGTGTTGGTTCACGTTGTTGAGACTCACGTTCGCAGCGGTTACCATGCCGTGCTTCGGATATGAGATCTGGCTGACGTTGAACTTGATCAGTTCAAGGTAAAACGTGAAGAGGCTTGATTCAACTGGATAGGTCAGTAGCTTGACGTTCTGCTGGAAGAGACGCGCGGATGCCTCAAGCACACCACCCTCAAGAAGTTTGTATCGCTCATCCTCAAGGAGGAGCGGAAGGAGATTCGCGCTCACGATGAAACCGATCGGTGCTTTTGAGAACCTGCGGAGATATTCCGTGAGCCGGAAGAACTCGCAGTAGTTGCTAACGAGGATGTTATGTCCGAACTTGCACAACTGCTCGACCACCGTCAGAACTTCATCGTCCGTCGACTGTTGGGCGCGAAGGATGTTGTTCAACGTGAGCTCTAAAACGTAGACAGCTTCCTGGTCTCGTTCCCCAGCGGCCGCTCGAAGCTGGTTTTTGCACGAGCCGACGAGATCCGGGAACATATGGTGGAGAGCTCGGAACGACCCGCGCTCAAGGAGGATCGGTCGTTTGTGAAAGAACTCGGTTGGTGGGATCGGCTTTTGATCGATGTCGAACAGGATGGCGCTCGCCAATCCTTTGCGGAGGAGGGACACCGTGAGGAGTTTATGATCAACGTTCTGGAAGGTGGGTCCGCTCAATTCGATGTAATCGACCTCGAGCCTTTGGCTCGAGATTCCATCAAGGAGGTGCTCAAGGAAGAGGTTCATGTCGTGAGAGAGGTAGAACGCGCCGTACGTCAGGTTGACGCCTATGAGACCCAACGCCTCCTGTTGTCGCACGTTATCGGGATCCATCATGTGGACATGAAGCAGGATCTGATTAGGCTCAGATCTGGCCGATGATTGAAAGCGAATTCCGAGCCATCCGTGACACTCGTTTGTCCCCGCGAAGTTTCGAGCCGATACGGTATCGGCAACGGTAAAAAAGCCTGTGGTGGCGCCCCGTGAGGTGTCAAGTCGCTCTATGAGCAGGGAGTACTCGTGATTGAGCATGGAGATAAGCCGCTCCTTGGACACGTATCTTCCGGTCCTCCCGTAGATACTGTCGCTCACGGTCATGTCGTAGGCAGACATCGACTTAGCGACGGTTCCTGACGCCCCGCCGACGTGAAAGAAGAGGCTCGCTATCTCTTGCCCCGCTCCGATCTCGGCAAAGGTGCCGTACCGTGAGGCGTCAAGGTTAATGTGAAGGGCCTTTTGGTGAGGATCCTTGAGGGGTTTGAAGTCGAGGGGAACTGCGGTGTTCATGTAGCTAAACGGTACCGCATCCCGATGAGACGCAAAAGCCGCATTCTGGCGCGCTAAAGGCTAGGGCTCATCGTCGAATCGAGTGGGTGCCAACGAGCACAGAGGTTACGTAAGCCCTTGTCTTGG
>JBDLRS010000114.1:0-4452 GCA_039799965.1 Pseudomonadota bacterium | reverse complement strand
ATTAGGGGGTTTATCTCAACTGCAAAAAAACGAGGGCTAAATACTCTCACAGCTCTGGCTGACGTGCTGCGCGGCAAATCGGTCTTCGCTCATGCTGCTGATACCGGGTGAATAGTAACTTTTACACTATGGCGAAAAACGAGTTGTAGAACCGAGAGTCCTGAAGAGTTCTCCTGCGGACAAGTCCTTCGTGGCAGCGGTAAAACACGGCGAGCAAAGTAGTGAGACCGCCATAATCTTCTTCAGCCACGATAATAAAACCGTATGGTGCCCTGTTATAAGTGGTGCTTCGATAAGATATCGGTCATACCGTCCACAACGAGATAACTATTCATTGTCAGAATTGTTGAACCAGTGCACTCCACCTTTCACCGCCGCACTTTTTAAAGATGCGCACGATGTTTTTCTTGCGCAGGGTCGGTGACCACACGGACCCTCACATGTGGGCATTACTAGGCCCGGATCTGCCTCTTTGTGAGGGCCCTTTACTCCTCCCTTGCAAAGGAGCACGGCCACCCCTCATCCTACTGAACCCTCCGCGCGATCGCGTAAAACTTCCCAGGAAGGGATGGAATATCGGTTAGCACGAACGTTCCACCTACCTTTCTTGTGACGGCTGGAAGCTCCCCGAAATCCTGCTCCGCTACTCCAATTGCGATAACGATCAGATCGACATTTCTTCGCCCTACAAGTTGGCTGGCGCGATTGGTTAACTGCTCGACCGTAGTCTGAGACGAGGTGTCTTTCGCAGAGGTGAACACCACTACCGACCGCCTGGATGAGGTTGAGGAGAGGTCGTCAAACATACTCAAGGCGGTTCCGATTCCGTCCTGAATGGCGTTGCCACCAGCGGTGGTGAGGCGGGAGATAGAGAGTTTGATCAGTTCAGGATCGGTCTCAAGATCGCGCATGACCTGTGGATCGGAGGAGGCGCTAATGAGGGCGACCCTGTCCTCTTTTGAGGGACGACTATCCACGAAGAGTGAAAGCTCTCGCCGGATGGTCTCCATGTTGGTGAGATCGGTTTTGATTGAGGTGTCCACAACGAATACGGTGCTTGAGGGGCTCCGGATCTGTGGCCAGAGTGTGAGAAGCTCCCGAAGGGCACCTCCCAGCGGTTGGCTCGGGGCGTTCGCACCAGGTATCGCGGCGGAAAAACCGGCCCCTGACGCTAGGCTCTTGAATTCATCGCTTAAGAGAAAGGCTCGAGCGAGCTTTGCGGCCTCGAGGTCATCGGGGGTGTCGCTCTTGGTGATGATATCACAGAGAGGATAGTCGAGTGAGGCGACCGGTGTGTTGAGAGGGAACCACTCAAGGGGTTCAGATGGATGGTACGTTTGAAACGACTTGAAAGACTGCTCTGTGGTGATGACGATGAGTGGATCCCCACCTGGGCGACCGGCAAGCCATTCGAGCGCGGTTTGATCGTCTACGAAGTAGTTACGAACCCTCTCTTGGGCATCACCGATCGATGTTTTATAGGTGGAGATGTTTTGCGCGGAGAGCTGGTCGAGGGGCATCTTGGCGACATCGGCAGAGGTCGCAAGGGCGGTAATCAATCCGGATGATGAGAAGCGTGGAGCGCCCGTCACTACGGCGGCTCTCAACTTTGAATCTACGTTTGGTGAGACCAGGGAGAGGAGCGAGAGCTTCTCCTTGTTGGCTGAAAGGATGAAGGTGTCGATAGGGCGAACGGCAGCTCCGAGCCGCGTGCTCATCAGGGATTCGCACGCCCCTATCTCTCGCTCCGCCGTGGCGCTCTCTACGGTGATAGCGGAGAGCGGCGGTATCCATAGCGATGCCTGATTAGCTGGCGTACCAATCTTTGCGGTCGACCCGTAGTCGTTGAAGGAAGCGCCGGTGAGGCGAGCAACGGAGCCGTTTGAGAGCGGAATGTTCTTGGCGTTAAACCGTTCTATGGCGCCCATGAACACGGCGCGGGCCTCTTGAGGATAGAGCATTCGGATTGAGTGAATCTTGATCGGTTGAGAAGTTGGCTGCTCCGAGGTTTGGGGGTCGCAGCCCAGCGTTCCGATCGCTACACATGCGCAGAGGAGTGAGAGCGCGAGGCGCCGTCTTGCGACTCGGTGGGTAGTTGATGTCAGGTCGCTCATGGTGTCGTAGTTCTCCTGTCGGTGCCGTGTGTGGCGCAAGGGGCTATTTTTTTCGCTCGCCTCGGGCGATGTTTCGGAGAGATACCTGTGCGCGGCGCCAGGTAATCGCCTTGGTAGCCGGGTATCCTACGTAGTCACCCGGCTCCGTCAGCGAGCTGGTAACCGCGGAGCCTCCGCCAACGCGTACGCCGGTTGCGATCGTGAGATGATCGGCCACCCCAACTTTCCCGCCGAGAACGACGCCGTCCCCAATTTTTGTGCTTCCCCCGATAGCGACCGCTCCGCACACGATAGAGAAGTTACCCAGCGTTACGTTGTGCCCGATCTGGACTAGGTTATCTATCTTCGCTCCCCGTCCAATTGTAGTTGGGCCGAACGCACCCCGATCGATACAGCTATTGGCTCCGACCTCAACATCGCTCTCAATAATCACGTGCCCTACTTGAGGCACCTTCCGTAGTCCAAGTTTCGGATCGGGGGTATACCCAAATCCATCAGCTCCGATCACAGCGTTGTCGTGGATGATGACCCGGTCTTTGATCCGCGTGCCGTGGCGGATCGAGACGCCGCTAAAGAGGGTCACGTTGTCCCCGAGCGTGACATCCTCATAGAGACGGGAGTGGCTGTGCATCGTGAGGTTTTTGCCGATAACGCAGCGGGGCCCGATGGAGACATACGCCCCGATTGATGCACCCTCGCCGATGGAGGCGGTGGGGTCGATCTGCGCCGTCGGATTTACGCCGATCGTAGGACGTTCATCGGCGAAGAAGAGGGGAATAAGATTGAGAAACGCCGAATAGCTCTCAGGCACGATCAGGAGGGGCGACCCATGCGCAGGAGGTGATGCCGGGGCAACTCCCTCGGAGACGACCACCGCGGTTGTAGCTGGGAGATCGCTGAGCGCCTTGTGAACCCTCTCTTTTGATTCCGTTCTGATGAAGGTGATGGTGTTCGGAAGTGGATTTTCAAGGGGGCAGAGTCCGGAGATGGTGAGAGAGTCGTCGCCTATAATCTTCGCGCCGATCTGCTCCGCAAGATCCAAGAGCCGGTGTGTTTTGTTCAGATTTCTCATCCCCGCATTGTAGCGAACTTGCGCGATTCGGGAAAAAGGTAAAAGAGGGGATTCGTGACGTAGAGGCAAAAAAAACGGCACTTACCTGTTTCCAGGTAAGTGCCCCAGTGTCGGTTCGTTTACTTTTCGTTCCCGGCCATTAGGGAAGCTACGTACATGGGGAGGGATGTAATGACCGGTCCCTGCAAGTCACGACCTACGCTTATTGTGCTTGAAGGAGACCACCTGCGTCAACCAAACAAATGAATATTTTTAGGCGAGAATCTCGTAGGCGGTGAATTGCGATTACATCTAATCGCTGTGTGTTTGTGACCTTTGTGTCTTAGGACGTGCGGTGTGGATGATCGGTTGGACGATGGAGGCGAGGGGGAATAATCCCTCTTCTCTCGTTCTTTTCTGGGTAGGATCTTGACCTGAGCCGGCTTACGAACGGCCTGGCTGAACCAGTCCCTTAGTCCAGATCGTGCCGTTCTCGTTGGAGTTTACCCGATAAACGATCGCCTTTGCGGTTTCCTCGTAGGTGTCGTAGGGCAGGTGCCAGGTCCACAACGACTGGGCTTCTCGCACCGCCGCGACCTGTTCTTGAAGCATCGCAAGATGGTCCGGGATACGGTCTAGGTCTTCATGAGGTCGGCAAAGCTCTGAAAAGGTCGCGCGGGCTATTGCGCATGAGGGGAAAAGATCTCCATTTTTTAAGGCGTGAAGCCAATGGTATGTGCCTCGCCACGTTTGAATAGATGGTTGTGCTTCGATAATCGTGAAATCGCCGCCTGCGAGCGTGGATGCCGTAGCGAGCGCTACCTCGGTCCCGAGTCCGAGGTGTTGCATCAGGATAGAACTTATCTGATACGGCTCGCACCCAAACGCGAGGGACGTCTCTCGGCGGTGTGTCGGGTCACCGTCAGTTTGCTCGTGCCACTCGGCGAACGCTTTCTGGTCTTTGATAAGAAGAAGCGCGAGTCCCGCTAGTCGGGAAAAACCGACCAGCATCCCTTGCTCATGCCCCACCCCTTCAAGGCTTAAGCCGAGGTGGTACCCGATCTCGATCTCCGACATCATCTCCTTGAAGAGTGGCGTCCATACCCTCGTCGCGGGTCCTGAATCGAGCGTTCGCTCGCAGATGCAGTTAATCGCGAGTATAAGGGCGGATGCCTTGACCCCAAGTATATTAACGGCGTTCACGAGCTCCGGCTGCTTGATCGATTCGCTCACTTGAGGGAGCTTCGCCGCTCGATACAAGCTGCGCAGTGGGAGCCCGGGAATCGC
>JBDLRS010000113.1:0-6285 GCA_039799965.1 Pseudomonadota bacterium | reverse complement strand
GGATAGCGTGCTTTCGGTGGCATCCCAGCAGCTCCTGTACCTCTTTGAGCAGCTCGCCTTTAGCCAGCTTACCTGCGCGATGGTACTTTTCCCTAAAGGATTCAAGAATATGACGTTTTACCTCTTCCATGCCTACCTCCTCGATTTTGGTAATATGGAATTATGAGCCAACGACCTTACCGAACAGGTGCGATCACATCATTTCGGTAACATTTATTTTGAGCCATATCGCTGTAGCGATTTGATTAGCGGGTGGGCTTTGTTATTGTACGCATATTACTGTTGTAGTTTGGAGAAAAGTTTCATGGGCCTAGAGTTAAAAAAAGTCACCTCACCAGGTAATAATGAGCCATTGCCGAAGATGACGGGTCTACCTGGTGAACTTTTCTCGGAGATTTATTTTGATTGTAGAGGTTTCCAGGATCGTCGGCGCTCAGAGTCTAATTTGGCCACGGCACCCGAGGCCGCATCGACGATCAAAACAGCCACCCACGGATTTAGTATAGTTACAGCAGCAGATGGTTACAGAGCTGTTCAGTTCATCCAAACGCTAAAAAACGGCACAACAGAAACATTTCAAATCTGTGAGGGCGCTCGGGGTATTGAGACATACCAACTTGCTTCATACGGAATCAACAGACTGGAAGGGGCAACGCTTAGAGCTCATCATGAATTTAAGAGGATGGTAAAAGAGTTGTTAAAATCGGTTAAAGGCCTCATGGTAGTAAATGAAGAACTCCAAACAGGGGATGAAGCTCTAAAACTAGCGTATCAAATAGTCCAGGAAGGAGTGCGCAGACAAGAAGGAAGGGTAGGAGAACGCCCCCGCAACCTAGGAGACGCATTTGTCAAATTCTTCACAGAGGGTAATGATGGCGCACGGGTTGTTTCTGGTGGTCGCGTTACCGGCTTCAGCTTTAGCTGCGGTTATAATAATTGCGCGTTTTTCGGCGTCTCGTCCCCGAAACCAAAAAAATAGATCGTTGATCATTTTTTTTGATCCCCTCCGAAGGAGGGATTGGGATTTTGATTCTTGGTACTTTGATCGAAAAATTTCAGCTTTAGCCGATTTCGCTTGTCTGCTATCCTCAGGAGTATCTTAAGTAACGAAATATCGGCTAAGGCTTCTCTAGCCCGATCCCACATAACCGACTCCAGTTTAGGGGGGTCGGATCGCACATTGATGAACCCAGTTAGCGGCTATCTGCAAGAAAAATAACTGGAGCCGGAGAACTCCCGACTCTCGAGAGTATAGTGCTCCGGATAATAGGGGGCTATCGCTTCTTCTCGTCTGAGGTTTCCTCAAGAGAGGCGTCGATAACCATCTTTACTGCTTGTTCGACGATCTCCCTTTGATCGGGCGGGATTACTCCCTGCGCAGCAAGCTTTGACGCTTCCTCCGATACAATACTCATCAAGCGATCTCGTTGGTCGAGGGTGATTCGACCGATTGCGCCAGCGGCGCCAACACCGCTCACCGCGCTTACACGTCCAATAGCGGAGGTGGCCTTGACCTTGTCGACATCCGATACCGCCTGTGTAGACCTAACGCCCTTGGTGGAGTCTGACGCGCCTACTTTGCCAACTTTTTTCTCTTTATCGCCTCTTCCCTTCGTCATCTCGATCCTCCGATAAGCGGTTCTTTGGGTTGTATCATGCAGTGGACGTAAGAACATCCGTAAAAGGCCCCTTGCCCCGCGCGGTCTTAAATTTCGCCACGAGCGGTTTTAACCCCGGGCGCACCTTGGGGGTCGGGGCTGGTTTGCCCTGAGCGAGACTCTTTTGCAGGTATCCCATCAGGACCTTATGTTCGCGCATGACGTTCAATCCGTCGGTTTCCCATTCGGTAGCGACATTCCGCAGAGATGTCCCGTCCCAGTAGACCTTGTAGAGGAGCCATTGGTGCACGGGCTCGAGACCGGCCATAACCGTAACGACCCGTTTGTAATCCATAAGCTCATCAGGAGCTGGGCCGGCCGCAATCGCCTCTTTGGTTACGACGAGGCTCGCTCCCATAAGGAGCTCTCTGATCGCTGCTCTGGCATCGGCGTCGTCGTTTCCTGAGGACTCATAGATTGGGAGTTGTCCATCACGGAGCTCTGGGAATACGCCGTAGAGTTCCGCGGAGAGCTCTCGCGCCTTAACCTCAGCCGCAGGTCGGTTGGACGCCGCACGTGCCCATCCCTTTGATCTTCTAGCCGCCTCGGTGCTCGCTTCGTGAATTCGTCGACGGGCGTACCCTTTGAAAGGTATTCCACGACTCGTGTCAAATCTTCGTGAACAGAAGATAAGGGCCTCCATAGCGGCCCCATCGAGGCCATCCAGTCGCCAGTCAAGGTTCCATGCGCGCGCTACCGATCGGGCGATGCTTTCCGCCCAGCCGTGATGCTCCACTACCAGGTTGTTCGCCTCCTCTTCTGAGAGGCGCTGTGCTTCAGATTCTGCTTTTCCCACGTGTCTCTGTAAGGGGCCCAAAGGGGGCTCCCACTCCCCGTAGAGAGGTATCGGCAGGTTTGATTCAGAGGGTTAGCTCCTTTTACGCCATAAAAATACATTAAGTACAGGCAGTTAAGAATATTCTTTTTTTCTGAAGCAACTACCTTCCTCCGCTGGATAGAGGGGATGTCTACCGCGCACTTCGGTGCTGGTTCTGACGGGTTTTGGATGACTTTTAGAGGGCAAACCACCATGACTGTAGCAGCAGGACAAACTGGAAAGGGCAGGGTAAAGAGCGCGGTGATCGCCGCTCGTGCCGCAAAGAGCGCCGCTAAGAAGAACGCTAAGGTGATTAAGCTCTCGGATGCCCGAAAAGCGAAAGCAGCCCCTCCGACACCGTACCAACAAGAAGCTCTCATCGTAAAGTACCGTCTCAAAGCTCGCAAGCTCGGTCGTAGTATCCTTCGTCGGTGGCATGCTCGCATGGATCTTGAGGAGGTTGATTCGATCGTGGACCTCTCGTTGTGCGAGGCCGTAAAACGGTTCGATCCAGCGAAGGGCGCAAGCTTCATGACATTCCTGTTCTATCACCTTAAAGGTAACTTGGTTCGCGCGGTAACGACCGCCGCGGTATCTAACACCATCCCAGTGTTCAATAGTGATGAGACGGAGAGAACGGTTGGGGAGCCTGAGCACCTGTTCGGTCATCAGTTCCGAGCTATGAACTCAGCCGAAGTCGCTGACGCGGTCGTGAGTCAAGACGCGCC
This sequence comes from Pseudomonadota bacterium, assembly GCA_039799965.1. GTDB lineage: Bacteria > Bdellovibrionota_C > UBA2361 > UBA2361 > OMII01 > OMII01. Next base: position 3,082 of record JBDLRS010000113.1, on the reverse strand, counting down.
ACTTCCGGATGAGATGTTGTGGCGTAAGGAGCTCCACAGTCAGAGCACACTTGCGTGTGACAAACTCGATCCACTTGAGCGGGAGATCATCAAGCGCATATTCCTTCAAGAGCAGCAGATCATGGATATCGCCGCTACCCTTGGGTATAGCCGATGCCATATCTCCCGAGTGAAGAAGAAAGCTCTTGAGACCCTCTACAACGAATTGAGTGGTCAGATGAACGACATCGACCTCGGTAAGAAGCCCTCCTTTGACGATGTTGGAGAGGAGGAGGTTAAGCTCAAGATCGTTGGTCGTCGACCGATTCACCGGCGCCGTCCTCGATCGAAGGTCAGCCGCGCAGAACGATTCTTTGCGGCGAAGGCCGCCTAGCGTACCCGAATACTACCGTGTGTGATCCTTACGCCGCGCCCGCCCGTTCTTTACGCACCACAATGAGGTGGCGGGTAATATCGGTGCCCGGAAGAGGGGTCGTGATGACCCGCTCGATCGTTCCGCCCAGGCGCTTAAGAAGAGATTCGCAACCTTCAACCTCTTGTTCGTAGCCGCTTCCCTTCATCGCAAGGGCGATCCCTCCGACCTTTGCCAGAGGGAGAAGCCATTCCATCAACTTTGGAAAGGCGGCTACCGCACGGGATACGACGACGTCATACCCATTTCGGTGCTGCGGCATCGTCGCCAGCGTTTCAGCGCGGGAGTGCACGCCGAGGCAGTTCTTGATGCCACACTCGTGGGCGGTGAACTCAGCAAACTTCACCTTTTTGAGCGTTGAGTCGAGGAGGGTTACCCGAGATCTCGGGAGGAGGGCCGCAAGGGGCACTCCAGGGAATCCCGCTCCGGTGCCCACGTCGATAATCTTGAGGGGCGTATCCTTGGGGAGTGCGAGGAGCGCCGTGAGGGAATCTACGAGATGGAGGGTAACGTAGTCGCTGCGCGGAATTCGGGTAAGATTGAACGATCGGTTGGTAACATCGAGCGCCTCAAGGTAGGCGATGAGTGACTGCGTTTGCTCTGGGGGTATCTCAAACCCGAGCTCCTTTAGCCCTTCGATAAGGTGTTCCTGTTCACATTTCATAGAGAGGTCTCTTGCGTGAGGCGCTCCGCGACGACCGCCCACGGTTTGCCATGGTAGCGGAAAAAGAACACAACTCCAAACGGTGAGGTATGGGTGTGTTTCGGGAGGTCGAGCTCAGCTCGAATCTGTTCGATCTCTCCGGTGAAGTTACGCTTTTTAAGCTCAGTTCGGTTGCTCCATCCGAGCCGCTTAAGGGTCTCTTTGAGCTTTTTCTTGGCGAAGGGGAGAGCTTCGATCACTCGATAGGCGGCATAGAGGGGCGATGGAGGTGGTTGCGCCACGGAGATGCCATAGGCTACGTCGTCTGCGACCGGCTGTATATTGTGTTCGAAGAAGAACGCTGAAAGTTTCTGACATCGGTTGAGGGTGCCGTGTGCTTCGACGAGAAATCCCTCAAGGCTCTCCGCGAGGAGCGGCGTTCCCTCTTTTTCAGGTGGTTCCCAGCTTGCGGCCCGATCGGTCACAACGATACTGGAGTCCTTGATCGGGCTTCCATACCAGAGGGTCTGCTCAAGACACTCCTCCCCGAATCCGACGAACTGTCGGGTCCATCCCTCGGGGCACGGCTCAACGAAAAGTCCGGGGCTTATCTTGAGAGCCCGAAGCGATCCGATATGTAATGAGAGAAGGAACGAAAGGGGCGGCGAGTAATCCTCGCCGCTCTTTATCCGCTCACCCGTTCGTGTTCGTCTCGCGGGGTCGGCGTACAGCGCATCAAATGTTTCAGTGAGTGTGGGCACAATCGTCTGCGCATCTCCAACAAGGAAGGTCACATGTGTGATCCCTTGGAGCGCAAGGTTACGTCTCGCAAGCTCGGAGGCAACCGGATCGCCATCGATCGTGGTAACGTGTTTTACGACCTTGGCGAGCGCCGCGGTGTCGGAGCCTGTGCCTGTTCCGATCTCAAGGACGTGGGATCGTCCCGCGAAGAATATCGCGCGGTGAGTGGCGATTGAATGGCGTGATGCTTGCTGAAGAAGGCTTAAAGAGAAGTGTCCCTCTTTAGCCCACTCGCCAAGCTTATCAGGGGCTTGGCGTCGAGCGATGAAGGTCTCTACCGCAAGGTTAAGCTCCCGCACATCCGAATCGGGGAACGCCTTGCGAAGTTTCAACACAAGGGCAGGGGCATCGAGCGTTGTTGAGCTCCCCGCCAGACTTCGAAGTGCCTGCTCGTAGATGGTCCATGTGTTGGTAGGGGTTGTCACGAGGCTCTCGCGTTAGAAGATTTCGTTGCGTTGTTTGATTAGTCCTGCGTTTTGTAAAGAGTGTCAAGTCTAAGGGGAACACACGCTCCTATGTTGCTGAGGTGTCATCTAAGGGGCTACTGTGCGAGGTATGAAAGTTCCCCTTAAGGCCTCACATCTCACTAAGTTCTCTCAGAGTGGAGGGGCTGAAACCGCTATCCTGCGTGGAGTGAGTCTTGAGATTCTCAAGGGCGAATTCGTGGCTCTTATGGGGCCATCTGGATGTGGCAAGAGCACCCTCCTCAATATTCTTGGCCTCGCAGATAGACCTTCATCCGGCGAGGTTGTTATCGGTGGAGTCTCCGCTGCAGGAGCCTCACCCCATGCTCTTCAGATGCTCCGCCGACAGCACATTGGATATGTGTTTCAACACTTCAATCTTCTCTCGACCCTCACCGTTCGCGAGAATGTGATGGTACCCCTTATTCTCAATGGTGCTGATCCCCGTTCCGCGGAGGCTCTCGCTCATCAGGTGTTGGTTCGGGTGGGATTAGCTGAGCGGGAAAACGCGATGCCCTTCACCCTGTCGGGGGGGGAGATGCAACGGGTGGCGATAGCGCGAGCGGTGGTGCACAAGCCCCTCCTCATTTTAGCGGATGAGCCCACGGGGAGTCTCGACTCAAGCTCGGGAGGCCAGGTGCTTGAACTTCTGAGAGAACAGGCAGCGAGCGGGGTCGCCATACTTATGGCGACCCATAGTGAGACCGCCAGCAAGAGATGCTCTCGAGTGCTTCATATGCGAGATGGTGTATTGGAATAGAT
>JBDLRS010000112.1:0-21657 GCA_039799965.1 Pseudomonadota bacterium | reverse complement strand
AGACGACGAAAAAACCGGAGGCGTATCCACTGAGATACGTTGAGTATTTTTTCGGCGGCTCCAACGAAGTTGCAGTCAAACTATCGAAATGCGCAACAGGAAATCATTTTTCACCACCCTGTTAGTACATCCGCGCGAGCTGTGCGGAGAGGTCGGCATGAAGGTCGACGCCTGTCGCGGCGTTGATGATGTTTGACACGGCCCTATAGCCGGGGATGAGGGCGAATGGGTTAGATTCAGCCCGCTTCTTCGACTCATGCGTCACTTTGAACGCGAGGGTATCCGCGACGCAGTCGATTGCAAGGGTTGTAGTGACCTGTGGCGCGTAGCCCAAGCTTGCGAATGAGAGCAGGCTTTTAAAGTGCTCGAGACCATAACGGAAGAACCGAGGCTTAATCGGCGCAGCCATGCCGATAACGTGAGTGGGAAGCCATGCGGGTAAGCTACCGGCTCGCTCTATCTCGGTGGTGTGAATGATGTGGTGTGTCCCCTCAAACCGATGGAAGGGCGAGTAGCACACGACCTCAAAGGGTTCCCAGTCAAAATCATCTCCCTTCGTACCGACCCCTACAACGCCACCGACTCGAAAGAGCTCATCTGTTCGTGCGGCTGCGAGCCCTGGCAGAAGCGTCTTGTGCGGGTCTCGTCCCTTGATATCGATAAGTTCCCTCGTGTGTGTTGCCTGGCGGATGAGTGGTGTCACGTCGCGCAGGCACCCGTCGATGATCTCTGAAAGCGCTCCGTTGGCGAGCGGAATCGCTCCCTCAAACGTTACCTCTCGGCCCCCAAGGATCCAATTCTTTGATACGTTGAGGGTAGACATATTTCGTAAAATGGTTTCCCTCCCGAGTGATACTACAGCAACCTGCTGCGTATGATTGCTATGAATGATTCCCATGAATGATTCACAGACTGACTCTCAGTTGTCATTATAGGTAAAAACCTGCCGCAATCTAGGATCATTCTAGCAGACTCAAAAAAAAGGCGACACGGATCCAATCCACTCGTGATAGGGAACAAGCCTCAACGGCCCATAACAGGTCGCGCGAGCTCGGCCGATGCAGCGGGACGCGCAAACAGGTGTGATAAGTGGAGCAGCATGATTGAGCTAGGAATTGTCGACCTGAGCGCGGATGGGCGTCGCCGCATCGCTTCTCTCATTGAAAAATGGACTTGGGTTTCTCCGGACTCTCGAGTGTCGCCCCCTCGCGTTTCACTCGCGTTACTTTCGCCGGAGGAGATCCGTTTTAACGGCGCCCTCGATGTGTGCGTCATCGGGCCAGAGCTGATAGGTTGTGACGCCGCGTTTATTCACACCATCCGTCAACAGCTATCCGGTAAGCCTATCCTGTGTGTCTTGACGCAAGAGGTCTATTCCTTCGGTCTCGTTGAGCAGCTTGGGCGCCTGGGTGTTGATGATGTGCTGCTGGATACCGCGACCTCAGATGAGTTTTTCAGAAGGCTGGTACTGCTCCAGAGAAGGCTTTCCCCTAAACGGAAGGGGAGGTTGGTCGTGGTTGGCTCATCGCGGGGTGGGGTGGGATGTACCTTTGTAGCGGCAAGCCTCGCCGAGGGATACCTCAACTCGGGCAAGCGCGTGTGCGTTGTTGATTGTGATGTGATCTCGCAGGACCTCACCCGATTCCTGCGGGTAAAGCCACACGTGAGCGAACCGTTGCGGTTATTGCTCGATCAGCAACGAGTCGTGACCTCAGAGACGGTAGCTGAGTGTAGCGCGGCGGTATGGAGTAATGAGCCCAATATCGTGTGTGTTCCTCCAGCGGCAGGCCAAGATGAGACGATCTTCGCTTCTCCGCGAGGGGCTCGGGCGCTTACCTCCATCCTCGAGGTTCTGCAGACACAGCACGATGTTGTTGTAATCGATACAGCGAGCCTTCCTGCGCTCACGATGAGCGCCCTGTATCAGACCTGTGACGATGCGGTGTGCGTCGCCAATCGGGATCCTGGTGGCGCGTTGGCCTCTCGGCAAGCTCTTCTTCTGATCTCAGGATGCGCTCGTCCGCACGCTAATATCGCCGTGGTGATAAACGATAACAGCGTCGCCACATCGTCGATACCGGTACTCAAAAGGGACGTTCTGTCGGTCCCGGGACGTGAGACCTTCACGGTGGTCATGCCCCGAACGCCGAAGGCGAGTCGTTGGCCGTGCAGCGGAGCCACTCCGTATCAATTTCTTGGTCGATTCGTTGACCGCCTCGTTGAAAATTCACTCCGCGGGGATGGCTCAATGCCCGAACACGCACGTGCTCCGAAAGATGGGTGGTTTTTCGCCTCAATCGCTCGGATAGCTAGAGTGGTGTCGAGGTTTCGATTGGGAAGGAGAGGTAGGCCATCAGCGGAATCGGAGATCTCCACACCATCGATGCGACAGGTGTTCCCAGCTCTTGGGTTCATTGACCGCTCGTTCGGCGAAGAGGAACTTGTTTCGAAGCCTGTCATTCTCTCATGAGGGGTACGTCCCGTCGTGAGTAACGCCAAAACGCATAAGGAGAAGGAGAGATGAGAACGCGAAAGAACGATGGAGAGAGGGGATACACATTACTTGAGTACTGCGCGGGGGCGGCGATTATCGTCACCGTGTTGTACACAGCGCTTAATGGACTAGGGGATCAGCTCAGTACCTTTCTGGGTAATATCGGCACCTGGGCGGTGACACACTCCCCTACCAACCAAACCAACTAGGGGCGAGCTCGTGGTCTCTCGAGTTTCAACACCATCAGCTCGACGTCGGCTGCAGACCTCCCGTGTGTTTGGATCTCTGCTTGTCGGTATCGGGCTCGTTGGTAGCTCCTATCTCATAGGGAGGCAAAGGTCGGGCGAGACTCCGCTCGAACGACCGCGAGCGTACGTTCCCGAATTCAAGGTTGTGGAGGTTCCGGTTCCCGATCGTCCGGTGGGGGCCGGTATCTCCATTCGTGAAGTGCCTGTGCGATTCGAGAAGTTCCCTGAGCACCAACTCCCTTCGGGGGTTGTTCGGGATATCGGTCGGGTTCGGGATTCGGTCACCCTTGTCGCATTACCGGGAGGATTGCCGATACTGGATGTAAACCTTGGCACGGGCGAGGAGTCTTCAAATCCCTTAGTTGGTCGAATTCCCCAGGGGATGCGAGCGATGACGGTTCGGGTTGATGTCACCGCAGCGGTAGAGGGCTGGGCTCGTACCGGCTCGATCGTTGATGTGCTGTTGGTTGAGAAGCAAGGAACGAGGGTGGTAGCCGAGCGGGTGAAGATTATATCCACTGAACGCTCGCTCTCCGCCACGGCCAGTCTTGAGCCCGCGGGGACGGTTCCCAGCACGGTGACCCTTCTCGTTACGCAGGAGCAGTGTCTCGCTATTAACACCGCCGTGGCCGTGGGAAAGATCGCGTTCGCGCTGCGGGGTGGAGCGGATGGGGAGAGCTGGAGGGATGGGGACTTTGAGGCATCAGACCTCTCGGACAGAGAGGGTAAGAAGCGGAAACCGAAAATAGAAGGGGTCGTCTCAGTCGGGGTGGGTGATCGGCAGAAGCGTTACGCACTCGTTGATGGGAGGTGGATTCCGGCTGAATCGATGCCTGCGGGTTTTTTTAGTCATCACGAGAGGAACGAAGGAGGTGGTAAGTGAGCGAGCTACACGCACGCGCACCGAGCGCGCATTCACTCCCTCCACTGCTCGCGCACGTACTGGATGAAGTGCGTCGCGCCATGAGCTGGCGTGTCAGTGAGAGCGCCGCCAGTAATCGCTCGGCTGATATGGCGGCGAGCGTTCAGGAGGCCGCCGCTCGGTTGGGGATATCCCTCTCAAGCTTCGAGAGGGATGAGATATTACTCTACCTCGAGAGCGACGGCCTACATTTTGGGATACTGCAGCCGCTCATTGATGACCCCTCGGTCTCGGATATTATCATCTCAGGGTTTTCAAAGGTCTCCGTTCAGCAGGGGCGCCGGAGCGTACGAACGCAGCTTCGATTTGCGGACCAACGGTCTTATGAGGCGTTTGTTGAGCGGCTCCTTCACCGAGCCGGCACATCGTATTCAACGAAGCAGCCGATAGCGGATGGAATGGTGGGGGCGCTCGTACGCGTGCACGCCGTTCATAAGTCGCTCTGTGACGAGGGGCCGTACGCCACAATTCGCGTTAATCGGTTTACCTCGGTAGCGATTGAGGATCTGGTAACGGTTGGCATGGCTCCGTTGGTAATCCTGGAGTATTTGCGAGCGGTGATCGGTATCGGAAAAACGGTACTTATAGTTGGTGAGGTTGGAACTGGTAAGACTACTCTCGCTCGAGCGTTGGCCGGAACTATTCCCCATGAAGAGTCGGTGCTCGTGATCGAGGATACCCCCGAGATACGACTTGAGCATCCCCACGTGCGTTATATTACCACCCGAGATGAGAATTTGGAGGGGGAGGGAAGGGTTTCTCCCGCGCAGTGCATACGCGCCGGTATGCGTATGGCGATGAATCGGGTGATCTTTGGAGAGATTCGTGACGCGGAGGCGGCGGAGGCCTTTGTGGATGTGTGCGCGTCAGGCCATCCGGGACTCTCGACGTTGCACGGACGGAGCGCCATCGACGCGATTACCCGCCTTGAACTCTTTCTTGCTCGAGCTCAGCGAGGTTCGGATCGATCGCTCCTGGGCGCGCAGGTGGTTACGGCGGTGCAGGTGGTCGTGGTTGTTGATGTCTGCAAGGCGACAGGGATACGCCGGGTTATGGATGTGCGAGAGCTGGGCCCCATAGCAGATGGCGCGTTGCGTCAACGAGAGATCTTCTCCTACCGTCCACAAGACTCAATCCCGAGTTGGACAGTAGCGGGGCGGGTAAGTGGCTTTAGGGAGCGATTAGAGCGACCGCCACATAATTTCTTCCTCTCGAAACTCCCTGAACGTCTCGAGCTTTCGTTGGATGTCTCGTATCGGGAGGCGGCGTTGTCGCTGCGACGTTAAATGAGTGGACGAACGCATCGGGAGAGTGCTCGCGTTGTGCGAGCGTTGTTAAGCTCCTATCAACGAGCCCGTTGTCCCGAGTTAGTTCCGTCGAAGCCGTGTGATGGAAATTTTGCCACGTTCCTCGCCCGAGCAGGAATCACGCTCGGACTCATACGAGGGTCATTACTCGTCGCAGTAGTGATTGGGGTAGTTGGTTGCGGGGTTGGAGGTGTTGTGCTTGGTGCCACGATGACCTCTATCGGCATCGGTGCTGCATGCCTGGGTGTATGGCTTCGGGCGCGGAGGAACCGGCGAGCGGTGGATCGAGATCTTCCGGCGCTCCTGACCTCGGTTGCCTCATCGGTTAGAGCCGGAATTGATCCGGTGACCGCTCTCATCACGGCCCGCGAGTATGTGCAGAAAAACTCTCCGGTCGCCCGTGAGCTCGAACAGGTTCGAGATCGCTTGGTAAATGGAGAGGATGAGGAGACGGTGATTGAGGGGTTTCTTTCAATCTACGCGAGTCAAGAGGGTGAACTTTTTAAGCGTTGTCTCATCCTCTCGCGTCGTCATGGAAGTTCCCTCGCCGATCCGTTGCATCGAATTACTAAGGTGGTTCGCCAACGTCAATCATTTCGACGCAAAGTCACGGCTGCGCTGGCGATGCATCGGATGTCGGCGGTCGGAATAACGCTCTGCGCCGTGGCGATGGGGGCGCTCCAGTTCGGGATGAATCCGCGCGCGATAGACATCGCCCTCAATCACCCGGTGGGAGGTCTGCTCTTGATCGTGGGCGCTTCGCTCATCGCCATCGGCGTCGTGTGGATGATGGTTATAGGACGGGAGACCGCGGCTCGATGAATGTGCTTGCTCTGGACGCTCCCTCAACGATGCAGGGCTTCCTGCTAGGAAGCATCGCCTTTGGCTGTGTCGTCGCGGGTGTGTTCCTGTGGACGAAAGGTTTCACTTCAGGAGACTCAGTGGTTCGGGATCTTTTTGACGGGAACCGCGATAGTGAGATGAACGTCGTGACCTCGAACAACCCGAGCGAGCGTCTTGGGCGGGACCAAATATTGTGGTGGATATTTGGTTCGTTGGTTGGCATTGGGGTCTGGATCTCTTGCACGAAGGGCGGCGTTTCGTTGGCGTTTCTCTATGGGATACTCGGAGGGGGAGGGGGTGAATTGGCGCGTCGAGGGCGCCACGAGCGTACCCAACGAGCACTATCACGACGACTTGAGTTCTATCTTCCGACCGCGATGGAGCGCGTTGTGATGGCGGTTGGATCGGGGCTCGACATTATTCCCGCGTTAGCGGAGGCGGCCCACAGGAGTGAGGATCCGGTGTCGGATATCTTTCGGGGGATCGTGTCTCGGGCAGAGGGTGGCCTGCGGGTGGAGTACGCAATTCAGATCGCAGCAGAGGGCGATTCATCCACTTCGGTTAAGCACGCGCTGATGCATCTTGCGTTGGCATACAAGCAGGGCGGAGAGGTGATTCGCCCCCTTAAAGAGCTGAGCGACGCGACGCAGACCCACTACCAAGAGAGCGTGGAGGAGGAGATCGCGAGGCTTCCCGTCCGCGCGGTCCTGCCCCTGCTTCTGACGTTCACGGGGCTTATCATATGCTTTCTTACGGTGCCGGTTGTGCAAGTCGGTGCTTCTTTGGAGAGGTTTTCTCATGCCACGAAGTGAGGTGACCTGTTCTCAACGGGGCGCGGTGTCGCTCCTGGTAGCGGCATTTGTTCTCCCGATCCTGTTCGTACTCCTTTCAATCGGGATTGAGGTTTCGGGATTCTTCGGTGCGCGTGAGGAGGTGCTTGAGCAGCTCGACGCTGAGCTGCTCGCCGCTTTGCGAGGGGGACGAGGAGACGACGCGATCGCAGAAAGGGTGCAGGATCGATTATCGGCGCTTCGATCCTACCTGGTCGTAGAGGATGTTCGGGTTGATCGGCGTGGGGCCTCGATTGAGGGGCGTATCCGGGCGCGATACCGTGGGCCCCTCGTCGAGCTCGCCTCCCATCTCACCGGTGTCGCTCCTCACGCAACGTCGATGGAGGTTGTCTCCTTTGTTCGTCGGCCTCGCTCGGCGGTTTTATTCGTTCTTGATCGTACCCTCGCGGAGGGGAACGCGCCGTGCGGAGACCCAGCATTGAGCGCTCGAGTTGAGACCGTGATGCGGAGTGTGGATCGGTTTAAGAGCGCCGAGGGCGTCACCGTGCGTATCGCGGTTCTTCCTGGGTTTCAGGGTGAGATAGATATTCTCGGGGGAAATGACGGCGTGGCCCGTTGTCCGGGCAGCGATCCATCGGGCGAGAGCGCCAGATATGTCCAAGGAACACCGGTGGATGAGCTTCCCGATCCTCTTTCAGCGGCGGTTCGAATCGTTGATGGAGTCATCGGTCTTTCGGCAACATCCCCCCTTGAGCAGCGGGCCGTTATCATGGTGAGCAAGGGCAAGGGTGGTGGCGCCGAGATCATGACGACGGCGCTCTCCCTCATTGAGCATGAGGCAGTGCGGCAAAGGGTCTCGATACAAGGTATTGGTATCGCGGTGACCGATTCCGATGAGGAAGGGGAGTGGACGGTGAAGAGCGCGAGTGGAAGGAGCTCGTACCTTCAGGTCTCAGCGGCTGATGCTCAAGCAGCTACGTTCGTTACCGCGTTGGTACACCACACCCAAGGACGAGCGGTGATCGCGAGGTAGAATGACGGCAAGGATGGCGAGCGAACAAGGGATTGGTTTATGTGAGGCGGCTCTCTGGTTGATGGCGCTTCTTCCGGTCGTGTCATTAGGGCTCTCGATAGTGGCCCTCGTTCACGACCGAAATCAGCTGGCGGGAATCCCCTCAGCGGTGTTGCGGGAGTTTCCGGCGAGTGGATTGAGGTGGGTACCCGATGGGAATGGTGGACACGTCGAACCGGATCTGGCGGAGCTGCGACACCATCTCTCTGAGGTCTCGCAACGAGCGGTCGCGGAGGCTGAGCAGGGGCTCTGTACATCCGATTCCATATCGGCCAAGGCGTGCTTTTGGATCTTTTCGGTAAATAGTCGCAACGGAGAGCTCGAAACGCCGATATGGAGTGAGTGTGACGCGAGAGGTCCTTTGGGTCACGATCTTTCGTTGGCGCAGGAGCTGGCGTACGAACGTATCGGTGCTCGAGGGATATCGGTGGGTGGGAGTGACGCGTATGTCGATAGAGTGGTGGTAAGCGGAGTGGTCGTTGGTGCCAAGGCGCGAAACTTGCTCGACGCTGGGGTGCCGTACCACTTCTCAAAGGGTGCGATCGCGTTCGCGCGGCAGGAGGTGGTGTTATGAGGTATGGACAGAGTTTCGCCCGCAGGCTTCTTGGCGCGTTGTGGCGGCGAAGAGCTTTATACGCATTGCCCTCGTTCGTTCGAGCGCTCGATGAGTTGGTTCCTCGCAAGGTTATGCGAGAGGTGGTCGCGTCATCTCACGACAGGCGTCAGTGGGGGGTGCTCGCCGCCGCGTGGGTTGGAGTGAGTGAGCGGGAGTTCTTTGAGGCCGCCGCCAAGGTCATGAAGGTCTCTCTTGAGGAGCGGGTATCGCCGGTCGATCTCTCTCCCTTCGGGACGAAAGCCCGTTCCATGCTAGGAGAGCTACGGCGCGTTGGCGCGATCGTGGTAGTGGATGAAGGAGTGATTGCGAGGATCGCTGCGGTTGATCCTGCCGAGACTCGGGCACTGTCCTTCTTCACACCGGGGATAGATGTGTCCCTTGCTTCGTGGAGCGATATCGCGAGAGCTCTCGATGGCTCGGAGCGGATTCTAACAGAGTATGAGGGGAATACCGGTCTGCGTGAGATCAAGCGCAGGGGGGAGCTCTGCGGAAAGATCCTCGACATCATTATTCGAGAGGCGCGATCCCACGGAGCTTCTTCGGTAGAGGTAGTGACGATTGAGGGGCGGAGTCGATATCAATTTGTAACCTCTCATGGGCGGATGGCAACGGGCGGGATTCGCGCTGAGGTGGTGCACGATCTATTTACGTACCTTTGCTCCGTAGAGTCCGGCGTTATTCGATCTGCAGAGCACGGGGAGGTGATGCTCCGTTCCTTGGGAAGCGCGGCGAACGTTCGTCTGTCATGGGGGGTTAGTCACACGAACGATCCCAGCTCTGTAGCCGCACGGCCCCTCGCGGCAGATGATCGAGAGCCCTTCGTAACGGAGATACGAGCGCATCCACGGATCGCCGAGGGGTATCTCGCTGAGGGGGGTGGGCCCGAGCAACCGGTATTGGTGGTGGATGATAATCCGATGTTCTGTCGCGTTCTGGAGAGACTTCTGAGTCGGGAGGGGGTCAATCCATACTTCGCTGATAACGGGGTGATTGCCCTTGAGAAGTTAGAGGAGGGTGTTCTGCCCAAACTTATTATCTGCGATTTGCATATGCCGGTGATGAACGGACGTGAGCTTCTCGCCCGATTGAAGGGCGAGCCTCGATGGAGTGCGATCCCGGTGATTATGCTGACCTCAGATGATGACGTTGATGCGGAGCTTCAATTGCTGCACAGTGGAGCTGACGCGTTTGTCTCCAAGGGCAAGGACCCTCGGGTGCTTACCGCGCAGGTTCAGCGACTCCTACATCGGACGAAGGTCAAGGAGGCGGCGTAATGTGCGAAACCCACAGAGCCCTCAGTCGGGCGCTCTCCTTCTGGTGTGGGTCTACCTCTTTCGAGGTGGAGCAGTTCTTTCATCGAGCGACCTGGGAGCTTCATCACGTGCTGGATTCTGACGTGACCTCGATGGCGTTCGTGATACGGCGGGCAGACGGCTCCCATTTTGTTGGGCGATCTCGCGATCACGAAGCTCTTCCAGCGGAGACACTTCTCGGAATGCTTGTTGAGGAACACGGTGGACGTTTGGTGTGTCGTGTGCGTGACCACGCCTTGGATACAGTGCGCTTTTTGGATCAGCGATTTCGAACCTCCGTGATCGTGGGTATTGAGGTGCCTCAAGGGCTGCTCTCTAAAGCGGAGGGCGCTCTATGGTTCGGACTCCCTGGAGGGGCGCATCCCAGCTTTATCTCGGCGGCTGAGCAAATGGGGCGCACGGTGAGTGAGTGGCTGTCGATGTACGGGAGCACGCTTGAAGTGGTGTCGCGAGTCGTCTCCGAACGAGCTCAGGACGCCAAGCGGCTCGCGGAGATGCGGGCGTTACTCCATGACGCGCGAGCCCCTCTCGGTGTTTTGAGGTACATGACGAGCGGGGAGGGAGGAGATCAGGTTCTCTCGTCGATTCGGCAGGAGCTCGATTATTTGGATGAAATGCTCTCGCAGGGATCGCCCCGAGCGGTTCGCGGTGCTGTGACCCGGTCGTGCGATGTGGGAGAGATCGTGCGCAAGGTGTATCGAAGGTATGCCCGAGAGGGGGATGAGGGCGTGGTCTCCCTCGATGTTGGATACCGCTCGTTCTACGGGAGATTCCCGGCGCTTGAGCTGGAACGAATCGTCACCAATCTCGTAAGTAACGCTCGACAACACGCACCGCACGCCAAGACTCGTGTTGGTGTTGAGGAGGACGCCAACACGATTGTGGTGACCGTACGCGATAACGGTCCAGGTATCCCTGCACATACGTTGCGCGCTCTTCGTGAAGGAGGAAGCGTTCGGAGCGCCCGTGAATCCGGATGGGGAATAGGTCTCCGGAGCTGTATGGAAAAATCTCGCGCATGGGGAGGTGAGATCCTCATTGAATCACACGAGGGAAGGGGGACCTGTGTTCGGGTGGTGATTCCGAGGGGCGAGGCTCCCCTTGAGACGCGGCGATTAGAGGTCGCCGATGGCGGTCTGGCTACCGAAACTCAGGAGCAGTGCGTAGATGTGTATGTGGTTGACGATGATGAGGAGCACGGGCGCTCCCTATCTCGCCTCTTGCGTAGTTATGGACTTCGGGTGCGACAGAGTGAGTCGATTGAATCCTTCCTTCGTGATTTTGAAAGTGGTCGGGGGGCTTCAATCTTGTGTGACGCGCATATGCCGGATGGTGGCGCGGAACGGCTGTTGCCGATCCTGACAACGTCGTCGAAAGTTCCCCGTCTTGCGGTGGTTAGTGGGGACACCTCGGACGATCATCTCTATCGCCTGGCCGCGCTCGGAGCCCAGGCCTTTTTCACAAAGCCCGTCGATGTGGATGAGGTGATGGCGTGGGTGCTTCAGCGTAGTGGGTAGCGGGTAATGCTTTTGTGCGCGTACCGTTGAGGTAGGTAACGAGCGTTCCCTACACCGCCTTCGTCGTGCGCGTATCGATCGGCTTTCCAAGAAGTGGCGGGAGATCGGGATGGTGTTGCTTTCCACCCTGAGAGTGAACGATCTGTTGCTTTGAGCGTTGGATATCGGTCTGAAGGTGCATGAGCGCGTCAAGTACGGTCTCGGGACGAGGCGGGCATCCCGGGATGTACATATCAACGGGGATGATCTTGTCGATGCCGGCTACCGTTGTGTAATTGTCATAGAATCCACCTGAGGACGCACACGCGCCAAATGCTACTACCCACTTCGGCTCGGCCATCTGCTCGTACACACGAAGAAGCACTGGAGCGAGTTTGTGATTAACGGTGCCTACTACCCATAAAAGGTCTGACTGACGGGGGGTGAATCTAGGGAGCGCGGCGCCGAAACGGTCGGTGTCGTAGTGCGAGCAGTTCACCGCCATGAACTCCATGCCGCAGCACGCGGTCACAAACGGGTAGGAGAACAGGGAATACTTTCGAGCCCAGCCGAGCGCGCTTTCAAGTGTCGTAGTAAAAAACCCTGATTGGTCAGCCGAATAAACCATGTGAACTCCATCGGTACATTTTCAAGAGGCGGTCTCACCACCCTGTTAGTACTATGATATAGTGGTGTCCCGCAAATTGATATTCGGTCCGCACCAATGTTGGAATTGGAAAACATGCACGGGTGGTGGTGGTGTTTCGAGCGGAGGCATACCTGTCTTTGCCTGGCCTGCCTAACCTACTGACATGACAGCTGATGTGGCTGAGACGTGCTGGCCGCTCCCCCCGTTACCTTTGTTCAATCTGCTTCATCACGGGAATACCCCCGATTCCATCCTTCGTGCTACCCTCCCCCTCGTGTTTCGTGAGTAGAGCTATGTCAGCGACCCCAGCCATGACCCCCCAGCAGAAGGAGTTAACCGACACCAAAAGTTCGGGGCTAGCGACCTACCGTCGGCTCGCCGTTGGAAAGGGATCGACCCCTTACTTTGTGGTCTATGAGGCGGTGCAGCTCCTCTTTGCAAATCTCCCAGGTCTTCTTGGTTTTGCGATTCGCGCGTTGGTATATCCGTTTCTCTTTAAATCGTGTGGCCGTCGCCCGGCGCTTGGACGTGGGGTGCTCGTTCGAGTGCCGCAGCAGATCTCCCTGGGTAGTGGTGTTTTGATAGACGATGGTGCCTCTCTCGATGTGCGAGGTGATGACGCTTCGATAACGATCAAGGATAGGGTCAGTATCGGGCGGCTCTCCACCATCGCCGCCAAACATGGGCACATCACCCTTGGTGATGGATGTAACATCGGCTCGTTTTGTCGAATCGCTACCCAATCAAGGGTGGATATCGGAGAGAGCGCGTTACTAGGGGCGTACTGCTACGTAGGGCCCGGTAATCACACCGGCGGTGGCGAGGATACACCCCGCATTGAACAGCCTATGGATATCAAAGGTGGAGTTATTATTGGAGCGCACGCCTGGCTTGGTGCTCGGGTAACTATCATGGATGGGGTCACGATCGGAGCGCACGCGGTGGTTGGCGCGCACTCCTTTGTGAGGGATGATGTGCCGGATTACGCGGTGGCGGTTGGAACGCCAGCGCGCGTCATTGGCTCCCGAAAGGCAGTAGCAACGCACACTCAAAACGGGTAAAGGGTATCTTTGAGACCGGTCTTCGTTTTAACTTTTTTGGTCGGTGTAGTGGCCATCGTTATAGGCGGCTTCACTCTCGTGCGTAATTTTAATCGCGCCTTCCCCCAACTGCGGCCCGGTATATACGGCGGAACGCTTGTTCCCGAAGATGGCGACGGGCCGTTTCCGTTCTGGGTTGAGTCGGTCGTAGGCACTCCCGATATCCTTGTCTCTCTTGGTGTCGCCGGTGTTCCAGCTCAGCGAGGTGTGGTCGTCGAGCCGTCGAGTAAGACTCGATTGCCCCTTATCGTTACCGGAGTAGAGAGACGATTTCGGATCATTGGTCGTGAAGATGACAACGGTACCTATGAGGGGGATTACTCGGATCCGATCACGTCGGAACGTGGCACGTGGCGATTGAAGCGATATGAGGTCCCGCCCCTTGAAAGATCCGCCCGAGATGACCTTGTAGAGTGGGTGAACACGTGGCAAGCGCTTGGCTTGGTCGAAACCAAGATTGAAGAGATTAAAAATGTGTACGATTCGGATGAATACCGAATTGAGAAATTGCATCGATACGCCGTTGAGGGTGATTCCCTCAATAAAGCGGCCGATTCACGACTCTCATCGACGACATCAGCCTTAGAAGATCTCAAGAAGGCGAACGCGGCCAAGAAGAGCGAGCTGGATGAGCTCTTGCGTAATATCGATATCAGTAGGCGTGTCTCAAATGAAGGGCGTCTGGCGGAGCTGAGTCGGGAGACCATCGTTCGTGAGGGACGTTGGATCGAGAAAGCGCTCAACATCGCCGCTCCAAATGTATCAGGGAACTTCGACGCCGCGTACGAGCGAGCGCTTAGAGTGAAGGCGTTGCAGGATCAGATCGCGGATGAGCGGGGGCTTATCCGCAACCTAACGGAGGGTCCGCGGTATCGCGAGCGTAACGGTGAGCGTGAGAGTGAGGAGGCCTTTTACAATGAGCTTCAATAAATTCTCATGGGGGGTGGGAGCCCTTGTCGCGCTTGGTATATCCGCGGCTCAGGCCTCTCCACAGCCGGTAACCTTGGTGCACTCGGTAGAGATAGCGGCGTTACCGGATAAGGCGAGCATCGTCGTATCGCAAGGAGACCAGGTAGTGGCGGTTGTTCCCGCCGCGATAGTTGTGCACGATGGCTCGCTCACCGTAACCGTTGTGGGACGGGCGACCCTGCCGATTGAAGGTGGCCCGTATCAGGCTCTCTTTACGGTGTACTCGAAAACTGGCCAGATCGGATCTGGTGTTCGGGAGATAAAAGATGTTCGTCTCGAGCCTGCGGTGCTCCTTGATGTCTCCGAGCTGAAGCGTCGACTCGGAGAGCAAAAAGCTGAACTGCACAAATGGGACAGGCAATCCAACGAGCAAAAATCTCGGCTCAAGAAGGTGCAGCAACAGGCTGATACCCTCTCGAAAGTTGGAAAGATCATCGATACCGATGACGAGCTTCGTGCGGCGAAAGCGGAGAACGCTCGTCTTGTCGCTTCGGTTGCTCTCGCCCAAGAGCGACAACTCGTGCTTAAAAATCGCGAAACCCCTCCCAATTACAAAAAGCGGGAAGCGGAACTTTCTACCTACCTGAACTCGCTCTCCATAGAGCTGAAGACCTCCGAGGAGGGCGGTGCCTTCGATGCGGCGTCCAAGGAGCTCCAAGATAAGAAAGACCTGGTTGAAGCGACGAAGTACGAGCACCTCGACCTCTTGAAGGATGAGCTCGCGGAGCTACGGCGCAAGCGCCAGGCGTTGGAGCGCCAGGCGTTGGAGCGCAAGGCGGTGGAGTAGGGGCGCATGAGGGATCGGGAGCGACCATTCCTGACTACCTAACTACGATGGGTGCTCGCGATTCGTGGTACGTCACCTACTCACCACCGCCCAGGTAATTTTTCACCAGCATACCGGACACTGGAAAATTAGTATTCTTGGTTCTAGCCCGTTCCGTTAACGTTCCGCAAACAACCTCACCTTTGCGTGCTTCCCCTCACAATCGTCCTTTTCCCCTTGCGCGTTTTCGACTACTGTAACTTAGTGGAAATAGGCCAAAAGCAAGATGTGCAACCGCTCGTGGATGCTATCGTCAGACGACGAATGGTTGAGCCATCTATCTTTCTGTTGGAGATGTGCAAGCCGCTCATAGGGTGTTTGCGGGAGCTCTACGGGATGACTGAACCGTTGCTTCATACGTTGCTCGGAAGCTCCCTCGCTCCGGCGCTCAAACGAGCGCTCCAGTCATCTGATGACACCGAAGCGTTGATTCAAGCCCTTGAGCAGGCCCGAGATGGGGCAAAGGTTGTATGAGCGGTGTTGAGCACATCACCCCCGGCATCCTGGTCATCCTCCTAATCGCGTGCGTGATTCTTTATCGCGAGTTGAGGCGCACGCAGGGGGGGGAGCGCCATTTTATCCGTCGTATCCCGGGCGTTGATGCCGTTGAAGGGGCGGTTGGTCGGTGCGCTGAGCTCGGACGCCCCGTTGTGTTCACTACCGCGCTTACCGAAGTTGGGCCGGTGCTCTACGCCTGTCTCGGAGTGCTGCACGCAGTAGCCCGTAAAGTGGCACGGTACAAATTAAAGTTAATCGTTCCCCAGTACTCCCCAGAAGCGATGGCGCTTGTCGAGGATACGGTGCGCGAGGCGTATCGCGATGTTGGTCGGGGAAGCTCCTTTGAGCCAGACGGTATTAAGTTCCTCTCTAGTGAACAGTTCGCCTTTGCGTCCGGCTACATGGGATTGATGCACCGCGAAAAAGCTGGCGCGGCGTTTATGTTTGGCGCTTTCGCGGCCGAGGCGCTCGTGCTGGCTGAGGCAGGGCAACAGGTAGGCGCTCGACAGGTTGCCGCAAGTGTGAGCCCGGAGCAGGTCGCTTTCTTCATCTGCACGTGTGATTACACATTGATTGGTGAAGAGCTTTTTGGAGCCTCGGCGTATCTCAGTCGTGAGCCGGTGCAGGTGGCGACCCTTGCGGCACAGGACCGATTGAAGCTTCTCTTCGTTGGGTTAATCGTTGTAGGCGTTATCCTCGCTACCCTTGAAGCGTGGTGTCCGGGCCTGGCGTCGTGGATGCCGCATAATCTTTTGTCGGCGGACTGGAACGCTTTGTGGAGTTTGCTCGGATGGTAACGAACCATACAACTGATACCAGGGCAAAGTTGGTCCGGATCTTCACCTTCTTAGGTGGAATCTACTTCTTCCTCTACTTTGTGCTTCCCGAGAGCGCCGTAACCGTTATCGGCATGAAGGCGCACCACGAACAGATCTCAAACGGTTTCATCGTTATCGGAGCGATGGCGCTTGGGCTCGGGCTCTACAATATCATGCGCGCACACGGTGCCCGGGTTGTGTTTCAACGACCTGGATGGTTCAACAGCCTGGCGCTCCTGGTCGGACTCTTCGCCATGATTGCGGCGACCTCAGCGCAGTGGATCGAGAATGTTCGCAACGCCAAAGATATTCGTCGCGTGCAGGTATTGGGTGAGTTCGCTACCCGCATCGTGGAGGACGCTAGGACCCAGCCTACAGGTCGAACGGTGCCTCCTGTTGCAGAGCGGGTAGCCGCGCTTGTTCGGTACGGCGATGAGACCACCGCTCTGATCGAGGCGCACACTAATCTCTCGGTACAGGCTGGAACAAACGGCGCCGCAAGCCTCCTCGTTATGGAGGTTCGAGAGCGAATCGCGAACACACGCGGCAAACTGGTCGATTGTAAGGGCTCCGCGTGGGAGCGACCGAGCGACGAAGATCTCAGTCGCCTGACGCAGTTCTCGCAGGATGCTGCTAAGCTCGCGAGCTCATATTCGATACTGAAACGCTCTCACGACGCGCACAGTCTCTCGCAGAAAGTCTACGACTTTCTCTTTGACGGACTCTTCAATCAACTCGGCTCCGCGATGTTCGCGCTCCTCGGGGTGTATATCGCAGCGGCCGCCTACCGGGCTTTTCGGGTGCGAACGATCGAGTCGGGTCTCATGATGACCGCCGCTGTGATCGTGATGCTCGGGCAGATCTCTTTTGGAAAGGAGATCTATGAGCATGTGCCCTCTATTCGGCAGTGGCTCCTAGAGGTTCCTAATAGTGCTGCGTTCCGAGCTATCCGACTCGGAGCGGGCGTCGCTGGCCTGATGCTCGCTATCCGCATGTGGCTCTCCATCGAATCAAGGTCTTTTTCATCGGGGCGTAAGTGATGGGTGGTCGTCGATTAATATACCTTCTCATGATCTTGGCTGTGGGATTGCCGATTGTATGTGGCATCTCTCAGAAGCCGTCGCGTCTAGTCTCAGCGGAGCGGATGTACGACGTTGTCGAGCAGGTCAAGGTAGAACCCGGTGAGGTCGCGATGATCTGGCTCGATTTCGGGCCGAATACGGTCGCTGAGAACGAGCCGCAGACGCAGGTGTTGGTTGAGCATCTTTTCCGTCGTCGGATTCCTGTTGTCCTTCTCTCCCAGTATCAGCAAGCGGAGCGGTTCCTGACGAAGATACCGAATGAGGTCGCAAAAAGGCTTGAGGCGGAGATGCCGGGCCAACAGTGGAGATACGGCGAGGCGTGGGTTAACGCTGGATTCCGCCCTGGAGGCGCCATCTTCATTCAATCGATGGTGAACGCCGCCGACGTTTCAAAGTTCTTAGGTCGCGATGTAAACGGAATGCCGATAAGCTACTATCCTACGTTCTCGGCGATCGGTGGAGTAGAGCGTGTAAAAATCGTAGGCGAGATAACGGGGCTGATCGGAGTATTTGATAACATCATTCAGTTCTTTCAAAAGAACGGGTATCGCCCGACGATCGTACACGGGTGTACCTCAATCACGATACCAGAGGCGTATATCTTCCTCGATTCCGGGCAGCTCAAAGGTCTTCTTGAAGGGATAGCTGGGGCGGCATGGTATTCGGTGGTTTTAAAAGAACACTTTCCGAGGAGCGAGAATAAGGAGTTGTTGGTAACGAACACAGCGCTCAGCGCCGCGCACATCGTGCTTATCCTCCTTATCGTTCTCGGAAATCTCGTGCCCCTGTTCGCGCGGAGGAGGGCCAATCATGGATAGCTCCGCAGCATGGTCCCTCGCTTCTGTTCTCGTCGGAGGTCTCTCGACCCTCGCGATCTTTAGCTTCCTGATCAAAGAGAACGGGTACTATCGTTTCTTTGAGCATCTCTTTATCGGTATCGCCGCGGGGCTTGGACCGATGCTCATCATCCGTGATTTCTTGTGGCCGAATATATTGGAGCCGATGCTCGGGCTCACCGTCGTCACCTATCCAGACGGAACGCAGGCAGAGCCGTACCAGCCCCTCTATCTTTTGTACCTCGTCCCGATGGCATTCGGGTGCCTCTACTACTTTATTTACTCACAGCGATACTCGTGGCTCGCGAAGCTCGTTATCGGCTTCACCCTTGGCGCGAGTGGCGCACTTGCAATTCGCGGATTCTTCTCTGAGGCGATTCCTCAAATAGCGGGGAGCTTCAAGTCCCTGGTGGTATTCGTGGAGGGGAATGTGTCGCTCATGGAGAGCTTCAATAATATCCTCTTTGTTGCCACCCTGCTGTTGGTGCTCAACTACTTCTTCTTTACCTTCGGCAAAGAGGACTCGCTTCAGGGGAAGCTGGCCCCGGTCGGGCGTCCCCTCCTGATGGTGTGTTTCGGGGCGTTTTTCGGTTCGACGGTTATGGCGCGACTCGCACTCCTCGTAGAGCGGGTGCAGTTCATCGTTCGGGATTGGGTTGCGGCGATCGGCACCTTGGTGGGGGTCGGATAGTCAGATGAAAACGAACCCTCAGGAGCTCAAAACCGTTCTCATCACCGATTGTGGTTCAACTACGACGAAGGCACTTCTATTTGAGCGTCTTGAGGATCGGTGGCATCAAACCTTTCGGGGTGAAGCTCCAACAACCGTTGAGGAGCCGACCGCGGATGTCACGATAGGCGCGGTAAACGCCTTCACCGAGGTTCAGGAGTTGAGCGGTCGGTCGATCGTCAAAGAGGGTGAGTCGGGTTTCGTTGTGACTGAAAGTGACCCATCGCAAGGGATCGATCTCTACCTATCAACGAGCTCCGCCGGTGGTGGATTGCAGATGCTGGTTGCAGGAGTCGTTCGGAACATTACAACCGAATCCGCTGAGCGTGCCGCGCTTGGAGCTGGAGCTATCGTAATGGAGTCCGTTTCGGCGGACGATGGTCGGGAGGACTACGAGCGGATTGAGAAGATTCGTCATATCAAGCCAGATATCGTTTTGGTCACCGGTGGTGTCGATGGCGGCGCCACGAGCCACGTGGTTGAGATGGCGGAGATCCTGGTCGCCGCATCCCCGAGACCCCGCTTCGGTGATACCCTGAAGTTGCCCGTTATCTACGCGGGGAATGCCGAAGCCGCAGAAGAGGTCGCGGAGATCCTCTCAAAGAAGGCGCAGGTAGTCGTCGTTCCGAACGTACGCCCGACCCTCGAGCGGGAAAATCTCGGGCCGGCGCGTGAGGCGATCCACGAGTTCTTTCTTTCGCACGTCATGAGTCATTCCCCCGGATACGGCAAGCTCATGTCGTGGAGCCCCGTCGCTATTATGCCGACACCTGCCGCGGTGGGGGATATCGTGGAGATGTACGCCAAGCGCACGGGGCAAAACGTCCTGTGCGTCGATATCGGCGGTGCCACAACCGATGTGTTCTCGGTCTTTGTGGATCGAGCTGGAGATCACGCCTTTAACCGCACGGTGAGCGCAAATCTGGGAATGAGCTATTCGATCGCAAACGTGCTGGTTGAGGCCGGTGTCGCGAACATCGCCCGGTGGCTGCCGTTTGAATTGAGTGAGACTGATCTCCGCGATCGTTTGCGGAACAAGATGATTCGCCCAACCTCGATCCCCCAGACCGTTCGAGATCTCTGGCTTGAGCAAGCGGTGTGTCGAGAGGCGCTTCGACTCTCGCTCAATCATCACCGATCGCTTGCGATCGGGCTGGAAGGAAAGAGAGAGAGGGGTATCGCCGACCTCTTTAAGCAATCTTCGGAACGCTATGAGCTCGTTGATCTGATGAAGCTCGATGTCGCTATCGGTTCCGGTGGCGTATTGAGCCACGCGCCATCGCGGATGCAAGCGGCGCTTATGCTGGTAGAGGGATTTGGCCTGCAGGGGATAACCCAGCTTGCGGTTGATTCGATCTTTATGATGCCTCACCTTGGAGTTCTCGCCTCGGTGCATCCACAAGCGGCGCAGGAGGTGTTTGAGAACGATTGCTTGATCTACCTCGGACCATCAGTTGTTCCGGTATATCCGCCTAAGCGGCAGGTTCAGGGAGAGTTGGCGATTGTGTTCCTCAATGATACACCGCTCGGCGGCGTTGTCGCTGGTACCGTGACCCATTTGCCGACGCCGGCCGCTGGAAAGGGGGTCGTAAGGGTCGTGCCGTCGCACACCTTTGTCGATGTAGGCGCGGGGCCAGGCAAACCGTTCGAACGGGACGTTTACCTCGGCGAATGTGGCGTTGTGTGTGATGGCAGAAATCGGCCATTTGTGTTGCCAGAGCCTTGTGCGGATTCACAGCGCACGGTCTTTGCCAATCTAAGACTTATCGGGGAGGGAACGGATGTCTAAAGCGCTCACCCCCGCACTCGCTGTTTCCTCTCGGACGACTATCCGTCGCAGGCGTGATCTCCCGATCACCGGGGAGGTGCTCGTGAAAGAGGGAGATCTCGTCACCGGTTCTCAGGTAGTCGCTCGGGCGCAGCTTGATGGAGAGCTTCGGCTCGTACGAGCCGCCGAGCTACTTGGCATTCCACCATCAGATCTTCCTGCGGCGCTTAAAGTTGGGGAGGGTGATGTCGTGGTAGAGGGCTCCCTGCTCGCTGAACTGCGAGGGCTTTGGGGTCTCTTTCGAAGTACCGTTGTATCACCTATCGCGGGTACCGTTGAGTTTATATCAAGTGCGACCGGGCACATCGGCGTACGCGCCGCATCAACGCCGCTCAATGTCTCCGCATATATGGATGGCCGGGTCGTGGGAATCGAGCAAAACCGTTCCGTTGTCATCGAGGCTGAGAGCACCTTTGTGCAGGGGATCTTCGGAGTTGGCGGGGAACGACGAGGAAGGCTGCGAGTCCTTCCCGTGCCTGGAGATACCGTGCTAACGGAGCGACACATTCCGGACAGCGCGCAGGGAGAGGTACTGGTAGGGGGACATTCCCCAACGAGCGCCGCGCTCGCGAAGGCGGCGAAAGCAGGTGCTGTGGGATGTATCACCGGCTCGATCGATGACCGAGCGCTACGCGAATACGTCGGGTATGATATCGGAGTGGCCTTAACCGGGGACGAGAACGTATCGATGACCCTCATTATTACCGAGGGATTTGGATCGCTCCCCATCAGCGATCGCGTTCTCTCCACGCTCCTGTCCATAAGCGGTGAGGTGGTTTCGATAAACGGCGCGACCCAGGTCAGAGCCGGGGCCCAGCGGCCCGAGATTGTGGGTCCTATGTCTGAAACGGCGGGCATATGCGATATTCGAGATCGCTCGCTCTCGCTCGGGGCCCGTATCCGAGTGATTCGAGTGCCCTATTTCGGGGCGATGGGAGTTATCGAGGAGCTTCCTCACGAACTTGCACGCATTGATACAGGGGCTTCGGTGCGGGTAGTGCGAGCCACGCTCGATGATGGTCGACAGATCACCGTGCCCCGGGCTAACGTTGAGCTCCTCTAGCAGGGTGGTGAAAAATGATTTCCTGTTGCGCATTTCGATAGTTTGACTGCAACTTCGTTGGAGCCGTCGAAAAGATCCTCAACGTATCTCAGTGGATACGCCTCCGGTTTTTTCGTCGTCTCCGCCTCGTTTCGTCAAAACTCTCAAAATGCTCAC